>CANEYR010000002.1 GCA_947444055.1 Planctomycetota bacterium | reverse complement strand
GCTGCGAACCAGAGCGCTGGCGTTCGCTGCGAACCAGAGCGCTGGCGTTCGCTGCGAACCAGAGCGCTGGCGTTCGCTGCGAACCAGAGCGCTGGCGTTCGCTGCGAACCATGGCTAGCGTGTGAACTGGCCGAAAGCCCCCGCGGTGGGATGGCAGAGTGGCCGATTGCGGCGGTTTTGAAAACCGCTGTCGGGTAACACCGACCGGGGGTTCGAATCCCTCTCCCACCGCCATTTTTTCGTCGCGCCGCGCCCCAAGAGAAAGTGCGTTCCCGGCGATGGGTCACGAAGTGAGAGAGAGTTCCAGCTTCTCCCACCGCCGAGAACGAGAGTGCGTGTGCATCGCGTGGACCACGAAGGCACCAGTTCGGTGCGCTCCCTGAATCGAATGGCCCCGCGCGACGGCTGCGTAGCCATTTGTGAACGGAAACGCCGACTCTGACTCCATCGCCGCGAGCCGACTCCACACCTCACCGCCACCGAACGCAAAGAACCAGTTGCGCCCGTCCACCACTCAGGCTTTACTCGTCGCCCGCCGCCGGAGAGGTGGCAGAGTGGCCGATTGCGTCACCTTGCTAAGGTGATGTACCCGTAAGGGTACCGGGGGTTCGAATCCCCCCCTCTCCGCCAGTTTCTCCCCGCGAGAAACTGGAGTTTCCTGGCTCGCGCGCTGCCAACGCGCCGAGCCCGCCCGTCCGCCAGCACGTTCCGAACTCGACGCCCGTGCGCCCTCACCAGAAGCCCCTGCTGTTCGCCATCGCCGCCACCCTGGCGGTTGCGACCGCTTGCACTGGACCGGCCCTGCACATCGACAACCCGGGCCAGCACACCGTCTTCGTCGACGGCCGCGCGACCACGGCGACGAGCCTGCCGTTCCGCTACTACGGCACCACCCGCTGGGACGCGGTGCCAGCGGATGTCGGCGGTCGCAGCGATTGGCGCCACCAACCGAAGAGTCAGCTGGTGCTCATGCCGGTGCCGGTGAGCGCGTGGATCTTCCCACTCGACTTTCCACTCGAACTGCTGGCTCGCGCCGCGAACGGGCGCGGCGACGTCACGACCCAGATTGCGGTCGATCCAGCACCAGGCGACCGCCGCACCGAAGACGAATCCGCGAACGCCGAGGTCGCGGCCCTGGCCGAACGCGCCAAAGCCGCGCGCATCGCCCGATGACTCCGGTTGGCGATTCAACCGCGCGCGGCCGCGTGCTGGTGCATGGACTCGGCCGCTTTGGCGGCGGCCGCGAAGCCGTGCGCTACCTGGCCCGCCGAGGTTTTCCCGTGCGCATCGCCGACAAGAGTGCAGGCGATGACTTGCAGGAGATCCGCCATTCGCTCGCGGATCTGCCAGGCCTCGATTGGCAGCTGGGGCGCGAAGACGAAGCGCTGCTGACGGATGTCGAACGCTTCGTCGCCAACCCGGCGGTGCCCGACCACCATCCGCTGCTGCTCGCGGCCAGGGCGCGCGGCATCGAAGTGACGCAGGAAGTCGACCTGTTTCTGGCGGCCTACCCCGGTCGTGTGATCGCGATCACCGGCACCAACGGCAAGTCGACGACCTCGACCTTGCTGCACAAAGCCCTCGTGCAAAGCGGCGTCGACGCGCTGCTCGGCGGCAACATCGGGCACAGCTTGCTCGCCGACGACGCGCACTGGCGGGCCGACCAGATTGCGGTGCTGGAGATCTCGAGCTTCCAGCTCGATCGCCTGGCGGCGCATCGCCGCGTGCATGGCGCCGTCTTCACCCGCGTGCTGAAAGACCACGTCGATCGCCACGGCACCTTGCAGGCCTACCATCAGGCCAAGTCGCGGCTGGCGGCGGCGGCGACCGCGTTCGTCATCCATGCCGCCGACGATCCGGTGGCCAGCGACTACGCCACCAACGCCGCGCTGCGCCTGCGCTACGCCGCCACCACGCCAGCCCCGCGCAGCGCTGGCCTGATCGGCGGCTTCGTGGCGCTGCGCCTGGATGCGAGCCCAGGCCAGCGCATCGTGCATGCCGACGCCCTGCGCTTGCTCGGCGCCTTCCAAGTCGAGAACGTCATGGCCGCGAGTTTGGCGGCACACATGGTCGGCGGCACCGCCCACGGCATTGGCCTCGCGATGGCGAATGCCGCGCCGCTGCCGTTCCGCCTGCAGCTGATCGCGACGAAGAACGGCGTGCGCATCTACGACAACGGCGTCTCGACCGAAATCGAATCGACGCGCTCGGCCTTGCAGACCCTGCTCGGTCGCGTGCATTGGCTCGGTGGCGGCAAGAGCAAGGATGGCGACTACGCGACCGTTGCCGCCGCGCTCGCTCCCCACATCGCCTCGGCGCACATCTTTGGGACCGCCGCCACGCCGCTGGCCGCCGCCCTGCAAGCGCTTGGCACGACGGCGCCGACGACGGTTTCGGTGACGCTGCGCGAAGCGCTACAGCAGGCCGTTGCTGCCGCGCGCCCAGGGGATGCGATCTTGTGGAGCCCGGCGTTCGCGTCGTTCGACCAGTACCCAAACTTCCGCGCCCGCGCCCTGGAGTTCCATGCCCTGCTCGCCGAAGGCCGTGCGCAGGGCGAGGCCACTCGCTAAGCTCGCCGCCTCGATGCAGTACTGCACCGCGTGCCAGAAGGCGATTGCGACGATCGTCATCATGGACCTCAGTGAGGGCGCCGTCACCGGCTCGCAACACATCTGCCAAGCGTGTGCGGAGCAGCTTGGCATCGGCACGCCCAAGCCGCCGAAGTTCTCCCCCGAGATGCTCGAAGACCTGCTCGGCGGGTTGAAGACCAGTCGCGCGCGCGCGCCGCGCACCGAAGCCTGCCCAGGCTGCGGCCTAGCGCCAGCCGACTTCCGCACCAAAGGACGCCTCGGTTGCCCGCGCTGCTACGAGACGTTCCGCACCGAACTGATGCCGCTGCTGCAGCGCATTCACGAGTCGCAGGCACACACCGGCCGCCTGCCCGGCGTCATGAGCACCGCCCCTGCGGCGCCGGACGAACGCACCCTCACCGACGTGCGCAAACGACTGGAGGACGCGGTCCGGGGCGAACGCTACGAAGAGGCCGCCCGCCTGCGCGACGAACTCCGCCGACTCGAACGCGGCCAAACCACCTAGCCGGTCTCCTCACCACAGCCTCCTCACCACAGCTCCCCACCCCCACCACGTGAGCAAACGACGCGGCGACAAGCCTCCGGACTTCCAGCCTGGCACGTGGCTGCAGGGCAACGGCCCCGAGTCCGACATCGCGATCTGCACGCGCGTGCGCCTGGCGCGCAACCTGCAGGGCTACCCGTTCGCACCCTGCCTCGCCGACGCGGAGTCGCGGCAGTTGTACGAGTTCGTGGTCGCCCGGCTGCGCCAAGGTGGGCTGCCAGAGCCACTGTCCATCGTCGACCTCGAACCCATCGACGAACTTGAACGCACAGTGCTGGTTGAGCGGCACCTGATCAGCCGCGAACTGGCGGCGAGCAAGCGACCGAGCGGGGTCGCCGTCGACACCGAGGAAAGTGTCGCGATCATGATCAACGAAGAGGACCACCTGCGCCTGCAGGTGTTCGCTCCCGGCCTGCAGCCCGAGGCCGCCTGGCGCCGCGCCGAACGCCTCGACGACGCGCTGATCCAACGACTGCCGATGGCTTGGTCGGAAGAGTTCGGCTTCCTGACGTCCTGCCCCACCAACACCGGCACCGGCCTGCGCCTGTCGGTCATGCTGCACCTGCCCGGCCTCGTCTGGTCCGAGGAAATCGACAAGGCAACCAACACCGCCCAGAAGATCCACCTCGCCGTGCGCGGCCTCTACGGCGAAGGCAGCCGCGCGCTGGGCGACTTCTACCAGGTCAGCAACCAGGTCACGCTCGGCCGCGACGAGATGCAGATCCAGAACGACGTGCTGCTCGCCGTCGGCCGCATCACCCAGTGGGAACGCGAAGTGCGCGGCGCCCTGCTACGCGGTTCGGCCCGCGTTCGCACCCTCGACCGCGTGCACCGGGCGCTCGGCACCCTCGAACGGGCGCAGATCCTCACCAGTGAGGAAGCGCTCGGCTGCCTGTCGGCCATTCGCTTCGGCCTCGCCACCGAACTGCTCGATGGTTTCGAACTTGCGGCCGTCAACCGCGCCCTGCTGCTGTCGCAACCCGGTCACCTGCAACGACACACGCGCGAACTGCTGAAGCCCGAAGAACGCGATCAACGGCGCGCGCAGGTGCTGCGCGACGTGCTCGGCTGCACCCCCTGACCGACCCGGTTCGAGGTTCGTTGGCATCGCGCGATGCGCGAGCCGCGGCCTCGGCGAGGAATTCCCTAAGGAGTCGCATCCGGCGCTGGATCTCGAAGTGAGGTTAATCCTATACCCCTGGCATCCGATCTAAGGACCGGTACAGCAAGGCTCACCGAGGATTCATCGCGCATGTTCGATCGCTTCACCGACCGCGCCAAAAAGGTCATGAGCTTCGCCCGCCAGGAGGCGATGAAGTTCAATCACGAGTACATTGGCACCGAGCACATCCTGCTCGGACTCGTCCAGGAAGGCAGCGGCGTCGCTGCCAACGTCTTGAAGAACATGACCATCGACCTGGAGAAGATCCGGCACGAGGTCGAGAAGATCGTCAAGACCGGCCCCTCGATGGTCACCATGGGGCAGTTGCCGTTCACGCCGCGCGCCAAAAAGGTGCTTGAGCTGTCGCTCGAGGAAGCGAGCCAGCTGAGCCACAACTACATCGGGACCGAACACTTGCTGCTTGGCCTGATCCGCGAGAACGAAGGCATCGCGGCGCAGGTGCTGATGAACATTGGCATCAAACTCGACGAAGTGCGCGAGGAAGTGCTCGAGTTCCTCGGCGCCTCCGAGAACAACAACGAGGAAGAGAGCGAAAGCAGCGAGTCGCAAGGCGGGTCCGGCGGCAGCAGCCCGACCAACCAACCGAGCGCTGGCTCCGGCTCGACCACGGGCAACAGCAAGAGCAAGACGCCCGCCCTCGACTCGTTCGGCCGCGACCTCACCGACCTCGCTCGCGAAGGCAAGCTCGACCCGGTGATCGGCCGCGACAACGAGATCGAGCGCGTCGTGCAGATCTTGTCGCGCCGCACCAAGAACAACCCAGTCCTGCTCGGCGAAGCTGGCGTCGGCAAGACCGCCATCGTCGAAGGCTTGGCGCAGCGCATCGTCAAGGGCACCGTGCCCGAGATCCTGCGGCGCAAGCGCTTGGTCGTGCTCGACCTCGCGATGATGGTCGCCGGCACCAAGTACCGCGGCCAATTCGAAGAGCGCATCAAGGCCGTGATGACCGAAGTGCGCCGCGCCAAGGACGTGATGCTGTTCATCGACGAACTGCACACGCTGGTCGGCGCCGGCGGTGCCGAGGGTGCAATCGACGCCAGCAACGTGCTGAAGCCCGCGCTGTCGCGTGGCGAAGTGCAGTGCATCGGCGCCACCACCCTCGATGAGTACCGCAAGTACATCGAGAAGGACGGCGCGCTGGAGCGCCGCTTCCAAACCGTCAACGTCGAGCCGCCGACTCCCGAACAGACGATCGAAATCTTGAAGGGCTTGCGCGATCGCTACGAAGCGCACCACCGCGTCAACTACACCGACGGCGCCCTGCAAGCCGCGGTCGATCTGAGCACGCGCTACATCACCGGCCGCTTCCTGCCCGACAAGGCGATCGACGTGATCGACGAAGCCGGCGCGCGCATTCGCATCAAGTCGATGACCGCACCGCCCGACCTGCGCGACATGGACGGCGAGATCACCCGCCTCAACAAAGAGAAGGAAGAGGCGGTGGCCGGCCAGGACTTTGAGCGGGCCGCCGATCTGCGCGACCAGTCGTTCAAGCTCGGCAAGAAGAAGGAAGAGATCCAGCGCGAGTGGCGCGATCGCGAGAACTCACGCGAGTCCGGCGGCGTCGTCGACGAAGACGTGATCGCCGAGACGGTCTCCAAGATGACGGGCATCCCGCTCAACCGCCTCGATCAGGCGGAAGCGGAGCGCCTGATCAACATGGAGAAGGAGATCGGCAAGGACGTCATCAACCAAGAGCGGGCCATCACCGCGATCGCGCGGGCCGTCCGTCGCTCGCGCGCTGGCCTCAAGGACCCGAACCGGCCGATGGGCTCGTTCGTCTTCCTCGGCCCGTCCGGTGTCGGCAAGACCTGGCTGTCGAAGTGCCTCGCCAAGTTCATGTTCGGCAGCGAGGACGCGATCATCCAGATCGACATGTCCGAGTACATGGAGAAGTACAACGCCTCGCGACTCGTCGGCGCACCGCCAGGCTACGTCGGCTACGAGGAAGGTGGCCAGCTGACCGAGAAGGTCCGCCGTCGCCCGTACTCGGTCGTGCTGCTCGACGAAATCGAGAAGGCGCACCCCGACATCTTCAACATGCTGTTGCAGATCATGGAAGAAGGGCGCCTCACCGACTCGTTCGGGCGGCACATCGACTTCCGCAACGTCGTGCTGATCATGACGTCCAACATCGGTGCCAACCTGATCAAGAACAGCACGGGGCTGGGCTTTGGCAAGGGCGGCAAGGAGACCGGCGCCGACAAGATGAAGGACCTGATCATGGGCGAGGTGGAACGCCACTTCCGGCCCGAGTTCATCAACCGGCTCGATGAGATCGTGATCTTCAACCAGCTCGGCCGCGACGACATGCAGCGCATCGTCGAGAACGAGTTGACGAAGGTGGCCAAGCGCATGAAGCAGAAGGGCCACGTCCTAGAGGTCGACCAGACGGTGATCGACTGGCTGATCGAGAAGTCCTTCCACGAGGACTTCGGCGCGCGGCCATTGAAGCGCGGCATCGAGAAGCACCTCGAAGACCCGCTGTCCGAGCAGATCCTGCGCGGGCGCATGGAGGTGCCCTACACGGTCAAGACGGTCGTTCTGGAAGGCGAGATCAAGTTCGAGCTGACCGAGCGCGTGGTCGAGCCGAAGCCCGAGACTGCGAGGGGCGTTGCTGGGGCCGGCGGCGGCGACAAGAAGAAGTAGTCGCTCGACACGTCGTCGAAGCAAGGACTGGCGGCTGTGCCCTTGGCACGGCCGCCAGTTTGTTTTTCTAGGCGACGCTGCGCTGGCGAGTGCACGACGCCGCCCTCGCCCCGATTCCTGTAACCGTTGGCGCGTTCGTGGCCCCAATAGGGGTGTGCACGATCTTCACTTGATGTTGGCGATCGCCGAGGGCTTTGGGGAAGCGCCGGTCGCCGCCGTTCTGCAACCCGATGTCGATCCAGCGGCGTGGCTCGCGGCCCCACCCGAGCCGCCGGAGGTACCGCCGCGGGTGGCGGCGCGGCTGCGTGAAAGCGATCTCGCGGGGCAGGCGGCCCAGATGCGGGCGCGGGCCGAACGCGCCGGGCTCACGGTGTTGGTGCCAAGCGACGAGCGCTGGCCGCCGCGCTTGGCGAACGCACCGACGCGCCCGTTGGTGTTGTTCGTGCGCGGCGAGGTCGAAGCCCTGCAGTGTGCCCCGGCGGCCGCGTTCGTCGGCAGTCGCACCCCCACGCCCTACGGCACCGAAGCGGCGACCCTGCTTGCAGCGGCGCTGGCGCGCGCTGGCACCTGCCTGTGGAGCGGCCTCGCGCGTGGCATCGACGGCATCGCGCACACGGCCTGCGTCGACGCCAAGGTGCCGACGGTCGCCGTGCTCGCCGGTGGTCTCGATGCGATCTACCCACCCGAACACAACGCGCTCGCCAACCGCATCGTCGACCAAGGCGGCTGCCTAGTCAGCGAACTGCCGCCCGGCTACCGCGCGCGCCGCGGCCACTTCGTCCGCCGCAATCGCATTCTCGCGATGGGCGCCACCGCCATCGTCGTCGTCGAAGCGAGCCTGACGTCGGGCGCCTTGCACACCGCACGCTTTGCGAGCGACTGCGACACCGATGTGTTCGCCGTGCCGGGGCCATGGACGAGCGAACGCAGCCAAGGCTGCCACCGCCTCATCACCGAAGGCGCGCAGCTGATCGAGAGCACCGAAGGACTGTTGCAGTCGTTGGGCCTGCAAGTCGAATTAGGTGCCGCCGCCGCCCACCAACTCGCTGCGTGTGCAGAGGAGGAACGCTTGCTCGCTGTGCTGGCTAACGGCCCGCGGCCGACGGACTTGTTGGCGCGCGAAACGGGGCTCGATCGAACGACGTTCTTGAAGAGCCTGTTCGGGCTCGAGCAGAAGGGCGCCATCACACGACTGCCCGGCGATCTGTGGCGTCGGACGCGCTGACCAACAACTGCCTAGCAGACGCCGCGTCAGCGCCCCGTCACCACCGGCAGCGCCGCCTTCTTCAGGAACAGCAAGCCGAAGGCCGTGTCGACCCACCCACCCCAACCGCCATCGTCGCGCTGCGTGCTGAGCAAGCGCACGGCCCCTTCGAAGTACCAATCGTGTTCGCCAAGCAGCGCCACCTGGTTGAGTTCGCACGCCCGTTCGAGCCCGTAGAGGTAGTAAAGCTGCCAATTGTCCCACTCGCCGCGCGGGCCCGGGTTGTGGCGCACACTGAAGTTCTGTTGCAGCCACAAGAACCCGCCACGCACCGCCGCGTCGGCTTCGGCGAACACCTTCGCGCTGCCTTTCTTCTGGATGCGCAGAGCCGAGCAACAGAGCGTCAATGCGGCGATGCCGGCGGTCGTCATCGAACCGGTGACTTCTCCCTCGTGATAACTCCAACCGGTCGGCTGCACCTTGTTGCCGCTGGCTCGCGTGCGCGAGCCCTTCTGCACATCCTGATGGGAAGCGATCCGCAACCAATCCGGCGAACCTTGGCGCTGCGCACACTGCAACCAGTGGTTCATCGCCGAGGTCCAAACTGTCGGGCTGATCTCGACCCCGCACAACGCGGCGCCGTACAAGCCGAGCAAGGCGTACTGGGTCGTACTGTTGTCCCACGACACCGACGGGCCGTAGTGCCAACGCCGCAGGTAGGCGGGATCCGTCGTCGTATCGATGTTGTCGAGCAGTTCCTTCGCCCAACCTTGCACAATCGCGAAGTCCTCAGCGGCGAGCGTGCGCGGCATCGGCGCCTGCAACCGCCCCTCGCGCAATCCAGCCCACTCGGTTAGCGGCGTGTAGAGCGCTTCCATCGCGAGGATGGCAACGCCAAGTTCGTAGGTGCCTTGGATCACCAGCTTGCGCAGTTCGGTGTAGCCACGCTGCACGATCGGATCGCGCGCGTCCTCGCCGCCGCGCACCACCGCCAGCAACACCAGCGCCAGTTCCCCGGGTTGATGGTCGTGGAACGGATCCCCGCCCGGCACGAACGGTTGCTCGAACCGAGTGGTCAGATCCTTCTGCAGCTTGGCGACCGAGCTGTGGATCGCCTTCGTCACGCGACGACGAAACTCCGCGTCGTCCGGCACCAGCACGGCGTCGAGCGTCCACAGGTCGGTGATGCGGATGCGCTGCTGGCGCTTGGGCCGATTCTCCTGACCTTCCACGAACGCTGGGTAGTCAACCGTGAACTCCGCACTGCCGGCGAGACGCGTCACCAAACCCTTCTTGCTGTCGATCGTTCGACTGCCGCGCCAGCGGCCCCGCATGGTGGCCAGGTTGGGGTTCGCCAGCGTGCGCGCCGCCTTCGCATCCAACTCAATGGTGATCTCGATCGACTGCCCGCCGTCAGCGGCGAGTTCGCCCATCACGACATCGGCGCGCACCGGCTGAAAACGATCCCGCCCTTCAAACGGCACGCGCGCCTTGCCGCCGCGCAGCGGCCGCAGATCGAACGCCACGCTCGCCAGCAGTTCGCGCGGATCACACGGCACTTCGTCGACGTGTTGGCGGTTGTCGGCGAGTTCACTGGCCAACACGGCTGCCATCTGCGGCTCGCCAGCCCACACGCCGGGCACCCAGACGTCCTTCGGCTCGTAGGTCTGTTCGACGGTCAGCTTGCGCACGTAGACAGCCGCGCCGCGCGGCGGCAGTTGCCAGCGCAATTCCTGCGCACTGAGGGAGCACGATGCCAACATCAGTCCGAAGCTCGTGGCGAGGTTCATTGGGCAGGCTCCGCGATGGCGACGTGGCAGAACGTCAGCGCCGCAATCCCGTTCGCGCCGCGCAACACGCGGCCAGGTTGCCAGTGGCGACTGCGCAAGTAGGTGATGTGCTGGGCCGTCGAAGGCGCCCGCAAGCGCAGCCCGAGCGTGTTGCCCGTCACCGTGGCCTCCACCACCTGCCCCCGTTCATCCCCAAGGAAGAAGTCGGCCGCGAGCTGGTTGTCCCAGACCACTGGCTGGTCGAACGTGAGCACGACGTGGTCGCGCGTCTTCGTCAGATACTTGGCATGCAGCAAGTCGGGAGCCGTGATCGAGCGGTCCGTGGCGACGTCGTAGACATGGCGTTCAAGCAGCGGCCCGAGCAAGCGAGGAAACTGCGCCCACCCCGCGAGCGGGTAATGGCAACCGCCCGGTGGCTCGATGCCGAGCGTCGACATCACGGTCAGGTGCGAGAACGAACGCGACAGCGAGCGCTGCACCTCCCGCAGCATGTCGTCGGACCCGTCGCGGCCCATCGAACACGCATGCGGCCAGATCTGGAAGACGCAGCGATGCTGCACGTTCGGGTAGTCGCGCTGCCACCCCGCCGCCATCGCCACGAAGTCGTCGCGATACGTCTCCCAGCCAAAACGCCCGCTCGGACCGTCGGCGCCCTGGTCGTTCTCGCCTTGATGCCACAGCACGGCGCGAATGCCGTGCGTCAACTTCGCGGCGCGCGCACGCCACAAGAGGCGACCATAGATCGTGCGCACGTCTTCGGGGTCGGCCACCGACCGCTGGTGCTGGTCGAGGCGTGAGCCACCCACGGCACCATTGAGCATGCAGACCGGCACGCGCTGCGACGCGACGAGTTGCTGGCCAAGCAGCATCGCCCAATAGCCAACCTGCAACTCACCATCGCGAGCGCGAACAACGGCGTTGCCCCATTTGCGCGTGCGCGCCGCCTGCGGATCGCCGCCGGCGAAGCCGAAGGTGCGCACCCACTCGCTCTGCAGCGGCGGGTTCTGTTCGCCGACATCGGTAGCCTCGGCGTTGGATTGGCCGTCGATCAAGAACGCATCGCCGCAGACCAAGTCGTCAGCGGTGAACACGATCCCCTCTTGGTCGCCGGTCTTGCTGACCAGTTCGGCGCGGTACTGCACGAGGCCTGGCTTGAGAAGGACCGCGAGGTCGTAGCGGCGATCGGCGGCCAGTGGCGCCTGCCGTTCAGCGAACGGCTTGCCATCCGCAAACACGCGCAGCAGCACCGTCTTAGCGGCCACCGGCAAGGTGCCGCGGCAAACGAGCGTGCCGACGCCGCGATCGTCCCGCGCGAAGAACTGATGGTCCTCGGGCCGCTCGTCGTCGCCCCATGGCTGCTGTACCCACGCATCGTGCGCAGGTTCCGTCACCTGGATCACGACAGCGCGCGACACCGGCCCACCACCATTGTCGACCGTCACCGTGATCGCCAGCGAACCACTCGCCATCGCGCGCGTGAGCACGAGCCGATCCTGCTCGCTGTGCTGCACGACCGCGACCCCTTCCAGACGCCACGAATACCGAAGGGTCGCTGCCGACCGCTGCTGCAACGCCGCGAGATTGGTGATGACCGGTGCCAAGGTGAGCGGTTGCCGTCCATCCCAACGTGGCGGTGCCGTGAACGTGACCTCGGGGTCCGGCACGTGTTCGCGGATCGTCACCGGCACATCGAGCGTGCGCGTCTCGTCCGGGTAGACCGCGACGAAGCGCAGCGCCATCGCCTGGTCGCCGGCGACGCGTCCAGCCGCGAGGTCGCACGTGAGTTGGTCGACGGCAATCGTGGTCTCAGCGCCATCGCGCACCAGCCGCCAACTGACCTTCTGCGCCCCACCGGCCTTCGCCGTCACCGTCGCCACTTCGCCTTCGCGCAGCAACAGCACTGGCACCGACGTCGAGCACTCGTCACCGGCCGCGACCAGCGAGCCAACCAAGGTCTGCAGCGGCTTCTGGTTCTCGTACTCAAGGCGAATCCACGCGGCGGAACGAGCGACGTTGCTGATGCGCACTTCATCGAGATCGCCGCGAAAGCCGTGGCCATGCCAGCCACCGAGGTCAAAGCGTACGGCCTTGGGAAGGTCGAGCCGCGGCGTCGAGGCGCCGTCAAGCACACCGTTGACGTAGACGCGCGAATCGTCGCGTTCGTACGTGTGCACGACATGCGTCCACTGCTGCAGCGCCAGCGGGCTCTTGCCTTCGACGTCGGCGAAGTAACACTGGATCGCGACGTGCGGTGGGCTCAGCAGGTTCATCATCACCTTGCCCGGCCGCTGTTCTTGCCCCCATGCCAGCACCGTCGTGTTGGTGCGCTCGGCGCGAAACCATGCCTGTGTGCTGCTCGCATTGGCCCCCTGCGGGAACGTCGTGATGCCATCGCCGCCGAAGATGCCACTGTCGCCGCTCAAGTGGCGCGCGTCGCCGATCATGCCGCGCACGGTGGTGGTGCCCTGGTTCTGCGCTTGCACGGTGCCGACGGCATCGCCGAGTTCCGCGCCGAGGTGCAGCACGCTGCAATAGCCGTTGTGCGCGCCAAACACCGCGCGGCCGTTCGACGTGGCGGCGGCTTCGCTGTTGCCCCAATGCAGATGCAGCGGCTGTCGCGCCATGCCGACGAGGCGCGGCACCAACACCCACACGCTCGCCGTGCCGAGATCGGCGTCCCAGTGCTCGATCTCATGCGGCAGGGTCGCGCCAGCAGCGTCCGTGCACCGCAGATCCTCACCGTGCGGCTTGGCCTGCGCGAAGTCGAAGAGGCCGCGCTGCAGACGCACCAGCACCGGGAAGTTCTCGACCACCGCGTCATCGGGCAGGTCGGCGCCGTCCTTCGTCGTCAGCAGCCAGCAGGTGCCGTGATGACGCCAGGGCTTGTCGATCGTGCCTCCCTGCGTCAGGTCGGGCACTGGTTGCTGCGCGATCGCAGCGGTGATTCCGGTAACCGCCGCCCCCAAGGCAAGGGGCAGCCAGGCGACGAAGAGGCTCAAGGCAGGAGTCGGCATGGGAGACGAGTGCGGGGCCGGGCAGCGGCGCAGCATAGTCAGGCGGCGAACCGCTGAAAACGCTGCGGGGCGGCGAGATCGTGTCGGCGGCGAGTGCCTTGCTACCAGCCGATGAACACGATCTCGAGCAACAGCATCCCGACCACCAGTGCGAACGACCAGAACACCCAACGCAGCGTGCGCGGTACCGCCGCGCGCACGGTGTCGCGCGCGGTCGTGTGGTGTTGGCCGACGACGACGAGCGCGATCAAGAACAGCACCGGCACGTAGACGGCGATGCGGAACAGCAGGCTCACGACGCCACCTCCGCCGCCTTCTTCACGGGAAACACCGACCGCTCCGCGACCGTGAACGCGTCGATCATCACGACCAGGTTCATCAGCCCCGCGACCGTGCACAGGATCACGCCAAGGTCGAGGTTGGCTGGAGCAGTTTCCATGCGCAGCGGCCCGGTGAACAGCGCCGCCAGCAGCGAGCCGCCGCCGCACAGGTTCTGCGCGATCCACCACACCGAAGCCGTCGCGCGATCGACCGCGTGGCCATGCGAGAACAACAGCCCCATCACAAACACCACCATCACCGCCGTGCCCATCAGCAAGCCCTTGCCCTTCTGGCCAGCGCGCGCGTGGCCGAGACCGGGGACGAGCCAACTCAGCCCGGCGCACAACGCGGGGTTGGCGATCGCCAGCGGCGCATCCTTGCCACCATCGCGCAAACGGCGCAAATCCCAGTGGCCGGCCGCCGACCAGAACGCTGCCAACATTCCGGACGCGCCGGTGAGGAACGCAGCGATGTGTTCCAAGCCGCGCGGCAAGCGCCACAACCGTTCGCCCGACGGCGAACCGTCCCAAGCGAGAATGGCGCCGAGTGCATTGGCCGGCAGGTTGAGCAGCTCAGGCAGAGTCAGTGGCAAACCAAAGCGGGCGGCCGTTCGCAACGCAGCACTGCCGGTTTCGGCGGGCTCGACGAGGCCCCAATAGAACAGGCGCTCGCCAACGACCACCCAGCCCGCAAAAAACAGCGCCGTGCAACTGATCAACGCCACGGCCGCGCGCTGCTTTTGGCCGAGCTGGTACTGCAACAACCCTGGCACGAAGCCCGCGAGGAAGGTTCCCCAACCAAGACCGCGGGCGGGGTCGATGTTGCTGCGCATCATGTCGGGCGGAGAGGTTAGCGTCCGGCCGCCCCGGGTCGAGGTTCCTGTGGCGGTGACGTTGGTGACCTGGACGCGGTGCCCGCGGCCGCTAGCCTGCGCCGCATGGATCGACGAACCGGGATGTTGGCGCCGCTGCTGTGGCTGCTGTGGCTGACGCTGCTGCCAGCGCAAGATCCGGCACCGCTACCAGCACGCGAGACAGCGCTGCACACCGCGGCCACGCAATCGCTGCTGTCGTTTGCCCGCGCGGCCGAGGGCAACAAGATGTTTGCCCGGGCCAAGACTGCCTACCAAATGGTGGTGGATCATTACGACCCCGAGAACAAGGCGGCGCGGACGGCGCTCGCCTTGAAGGGGCGGCAATGGACCGATCAAGGGGCGCTGGCCCAGGTGCGCAGCACCGAGCAAGCGTGGACGGTCGTCTGCAAGAAGCTGGCGCCGCAGCATCGCGACCTCGGCCTCGCCTTCGTCGCCGCCGATGAGTTGGCGCGCGGGCCGCACCACTTGCAGCGCTGCCTCGACTTCGATCCCAAGGATGTGGCCGCTCATGAAGCGCTGGGGCACGAGAGCTTTCGCGGCTTCTACGGCACCCCCGAGCAAGTGGCGTTCTGTCGGCGCCTGGAAGTGATCGAGCAGAAGGCCAAAGAACTGGCGACGACGGCGTTCGCCTGCACGCCGCTCGCGGCTGACGAGGTGCCGCTGGAGTTCCGCAATGCGCAACTCGCCGTCGTCGGTGCGAAGGCGCGGCAATGGAAGGTGTGGACGACCTCGCCCAACACCGAGGCCGCGAGCGACGCCGCGCAGTGGGCCGAGCGCGGCTGTGACCTGCTCGAGTTCCTGCTGCCGAGTGGACCCGCACGGCGCGTCGCTCGCATCGACGGTCGCCCGGTGTCGTGGATCGGGCTCTTGCGCAACGACGCCGAATGGATGGCCTTCTTCAACGCCAACCCGCAACTGTTGAACGCGGCCAAGCTGACGGCAGCACCTGATGGCTCGACCTTCCGATTCCAGTCGACCACGGGGCTCGCCGAAGTCTTCCGCCACCCGGTCGAACTCGACGCCGACGAGCTCATCGCGCATGTGACCATGTGGGGCTTTGCCACGCAGCACAACGAAGGGCTCGGCCAAGGGCTGGTGCACGCGATGACCTCGCTGCTGGTCGGCACCATGCACACTTGGTTTGGTGCGGAGCCGCCGACGCGAGCCGCTCGTGAAGTGCCGCTGCCGCGCGATCCCAAGGCGTGGGCGCAGCGCATCGCTGAGGAGATCCGAGCCAACCAAGATTGGCCATTGGCGCAAGTGCCACGCGAGAAGCTGACGAACTTCCGCGAGCAGGTGCGCGTCAAGTCGTGGAGCTTCGTGCTGTGGATGCTGGCGCGTTACCCGTCCAACTGGTCCCAGGTGCTGCAAGCGATCGACAGCGATCAGAACCTGATGCCGGAGCAGATCGAGCAGATCTACGTGCGGGAGTTCGGCGTCAGCCTGCAGCAGCTCGACGCCGAATGGCGCGAGTGGGCGCGCGGCGATTCCCCGATTGCGAAAGCGACGCGCAGCCGCGGCTAGTAGGGGCGGCGGCCGCTACTTGATCTTCTGGCGTTTGCTGGGCCACGGGTCCTTCATGTCGACGACCCACTTCTTCCAGACCTTCTCCAGCTCGTCGACATCGATGCCCGTCAGCGCCTGTTTCATCGCCGCCTTGCGGGTCAGGAAGCCAGCCACCGTCTTCTGTTGCAGATTGGCTTCGCCTTCGATCTTCGCCAGCTCCGCGGCATAACACGTCTTCATCGCGTCGAAGTAGGTCACCAGCAGCTGCGACCACGCCGGGTTCGCCGCCACTTCCTTGCTGTGCTTCAAAAAGTAGAGGAACGACCACGCGCCGGCGTAGAAGAAGCGCACCCGGGCTGGGCCGTAGAACACCGCCCGCTCGGCTTCGAGAATCTCCTTCAGCGGGATGAAGCCGAGGCCGAACTCGCACATGTCCTTGGCAGTGTGAATGCGCCACGGGCTCGGATCGATGCGCAGCACGCGCGGGGCATCATTGGCGACGACCGCACCCGAAAAGTAGTCGCCGAAGCCCTCGTTGAACCAATCGTGCGGTGAGAACTCGCCGACCGCGTAGTGGATGTACTGGTGGAAGGCCTCGTGGTAGAGCACCAGCAGCGAGTCGTCGTCGGTGAGTTTCGTGCGGCCCAGACGCTTGCGCTCGTCGTCGTCGAGCGTCTTCATCGTGTACGAGTAGTCGAAGAAGACCAGTTCCTCGTTGCCGGGATGCCAGTAGCCGCCGCTGCTCGGTGGCCCGCCGTACTGGTGGTATTCCTCCTTGGTGCGACAGATGCGCACGATCGCGAGCTTGTCCATCGGCCCGGTTGGCGCGAACAGCTCCATGTAGAAGACGCGCATCGCTTCGATGTCGCGCGCGATGCGCCGCACCAGCCCTTCGTTCTTGCTGTGGTGCACGATCAGGAAGTTCTCGGTGTCGAGTGCCTTCCAGCCCTGCGCGAGTTCGGCCCGCGCCTTCTTGCGGAAGTCGACGGCGCGGAACTTGCCGCTGGCGTAGACCTTCTCGATCGCCGCTTCGGCCGCCTCGCCCGACTCTTCACTCGCGAGCTTAAGGCTGCTGGCGATCTTCAGGAACTGCGCTTGTTGCAGCTTCTGGTATTCGAGCAGCGCATAGCCGTAGACCCCGAACGTCGACGTGCCCTCCTGCTTCTTGACCAGGTAGCCGACGGGCCGCGTGTCGGGCACCTTCCAATCGCCGATGAAGGTCATCGTGAAGTGACCGGGCTTCTTCGGGTCTTCGTCGAGCCGCCACTTGCCGAGTCGCTTGCAGAACTCCTCCCACGTCGTCACCCGACTGCTCTCTTCCATGGCCTGCCGCAACGTCGCTGGCGACTTGTCGTCGACGGGCTTGTCGCCTTCGCTCGGTGGCGCCGGTTCGCTGCCAGCACTGGTGGTCGCGGTCGGTGGGCTGAAGTGGAAGACCTCGATCTGCGGCTTCACGGCATCGAAGATGCGATCGGGCACTCGCTTCAATTCCTCCGGCTTGCCCTTCAGCACAAACTTCGCAACCGTCACCTGCTCCGTCGGCGGCAGCGGCATTTCTTGATAGGCCGTCGGGTAGATGAACGTGACCCGCTGCAGCTTGTTCTCGTAGGTCTTGTAGCCGGGCGGCACCTGAGCCGCAGCCGGAGCCAGCAGAAGCAGCACGGTGACGGCGAGAGCACGCGTTGCCATGGCGCGGCACCATAGCGCGCGACCGCGAGCGTGGGGACTCAGCGCGTCAGTTTGTCGACCGCGAGGAAAGCGACCGCGTAGATGCCGACGGCCACGGCCAGCACCACATGGAAGCCGAAGTTCATCGACACGATGACGGTGACGACGGAACCGACGACGGTGGCGGAGCCGTTCACGGCCCAAGCCCACGGTACGAACGACGGATTGATGCGCCGCAGCAGGCCGATGCCGTGGGCGAACGGCATGCCCAGCAAGAACGCCATCGGGGCGATCATGAGGGCGGCGACGCTCGCCCGCACCGCGAGGCCTTGGCCGATTGCGGCGTTCACGATGTCGGTGCCAAAGCCGATGATGCCTACCGTCACGACCGCGATGCCGAGTGGAATGGCGCGCGCGCGCCACACTCCCGCCGCCAACCAAGCGGCCGACAGATAACTGCCGAGCCCGGTGAACAGCAGGATCGACAGCAAGGTAACGACGATCGAGTAGAGCGGCTGCCCGAGCAACAACGTCAGCTTCTGGATCATCGCGATCTCCAAGAAGATGAAGCCGATGCCGATGCCGGCGAAGAACACCAGAAAGCGGCCGGCGTGACGGCCGCGCGCGTCGCGGCGGCGCCACCACAGGGGCACCACGATCAGCAACACCGCGACGATCGACGAGAACGCGAGCTGCCCCCACAAGAACAGCGGGTTGCCCTGCGAGACCTCGGTCTTGTCGGCGAGCCACTGCTTGGCCTGCGCCGGCGGCGTGTCCCAACGCGTGAAGTTGAAGAAGTACGGTTCGTCGTCCGTGGTCGGCGTGATGCGCCGTGGGAAGTCGCGGATGAACGTGGCCTTGTCCGCGACCGGCAGCTTGATGAAGTGTTCGACGACGCGGCCGTCGAGGGTGCGCCGCGGCAAGTACTGGGCGACGTGACCGGATCGCGCGACGAACGCCTCGAGCCTCGCCACTTCGTCTTCGGTGAACGTCCCCTTCTTGACCAGCACGGTCGTCAACTCGTCGATCGGAGCGGTGACCACGGCGACCGAGGGCGCGATGTCGCCGACGAAGCTGTCGGTGAACGCCTGCTGGATGTTCACCAGCAGCCGCAGCTTCTCCATGTCCGCGCCCATGCGCGTGATCTGCAGCAGACCACCGTCGGCGAGGTGGTCGTACATCTGCTGCATGGCCTCGACGGTGTAGAGGTAGTTCTCCGCCAGCACGTAGGCACCGGACGCCAGCGCCGTCCAGGTGTCGATGCCCGTCATCTGGATGATGTCGTAACGCGCCGGATCGCGCATCAGCGCCGAGCGGCCCTCGTCGCACACCAACTCGATGCGCGGATCCTCAAGCAAGCCGCTCGAGAACTGCTTCGCCACCGTCTTGTGCACTTCGAGCACGCCGTTGTTGAGTTCGATGCCCTTCACGTAGCTGGCGCCCGCGAGCTTGTGGGCCCAGAGGTCCGGGCCGCCGCCAACGCCGATGACGAACACGCGCGGTGCCGTGCCCTGCTTGACGGTCGCGGACAACGCATAGAGTGTCCGCATCAGGTACTGACGCCCCAGCTCGCTGCCCGTGTAGTCGGACACGAACGTGCCGGCGTCGCCGTCCTGCATGATCCACTTCTGCTGGCCGAGATTGTCCCGGTTAGCGGGATCGAGGGCGAAGGCCCGGTCGTTGCCGCCGAGGCTGAAGGCGTACCAGTGCGCAAACGGGCTCGGGATGACGTCGATGCGACTGTTGGCGCTCCACCGCGAGAACTCCTTCTGCGCGTCCAGCTCCATGCCCTGCGCCCTGGTCATCTGCAGGTACTTCTTGCCCGGCACTGGGAACGTCGCGTCGAACGAAGGCATCCACGCGCCAAAGCCAATGGCCAGCACCACCGCCGCGACGCCGACGTGCTTCCGGATCGCCACCGGCGCCACGCAAGCCGCGGCCAGCACGCCGAGGATCGCCACGGCGCACAGGCAACCACCGGCCCCGAACGACCACAGCAACAGCGGACACAACAGACAGCCAAGACCGGCGCCGACCAGATCGCTGGCGTAGACCGTATGCACCCGGTGCGCGTACGCCGACAAGATCAGACCGACGGCCGCGCCGCCGAAGAAGAACGGCACCGCCAACCCGAGATTGAACCCCGCGAACAACAGGAACTGTGCTAGCTCCGCCTCGCTGAGCCCGAACTCGATGCGCTCGGGCACTGGCATCACGATCGCGAACCACCACACGGCGCCGAGACTGACAACGTAGGCAACCGTGCTGCCAAAGATCCACGCCACCGGGTTCTGGCGCCAACGCCCCTCAAGCAGCGTCAGCACCGACCCCGCAGCCCCCAGACCGAGCAGGCTGTTGCTGATGATCAAGAAGCTGAAGTGGAACGCCAAACGCAGGGCGCACACGCGCGTCAGCAGCACTTGGAAGGCGAGCAGCGACGCCGACAGCACGGCGATGCCGAGGAACATGCCCCACGGCACCTTACGTTCCGAAAGTTCGTTCATGAGGGGGACGAGCTGGTCCTGGCGACAAGCGAGGCGAAAGAGGGTAGCTCGCTCGCGAACACGTGGAACCGAGAAATCGCCGCGGCGCGTGCGTTCGGTGCGATCGGAGTTTGCCGACGAATCAGCGCCTTGCCCTCACTTGCCGAAGGACTCGCCGAGCGCGAACAGTTGCTGCCGCGTCAGCTCATGCAGCTTGCTGACGGCTGGCGCCGCCACCACGCCCTTTGGGCCGAGCTCGGCGATGCGCAGCTGAAAGCACCACGGCTCGTGCCGAAACACCAACGCGTGCAGCGTGCCAAAGGCATGGCCACCGCCGCGCTGCACGCTGGCAAGCACCTGCCAAGCTTCGGCTGGCGACACCACGTGGTCGCCGATGTCGATGCAGCCGCGCAGGCCGGTTTGCACGCGTTGCTCACGGTCCAAGCTGTCCTTGCTCGCCTTGCGGCCGTCGGTGCGCGTGCGGAAGTGGTTGGTCAACACCAACGCCGAGGCTTGCCGTTCGCCTTCTACGCACGAGTCGGCATCCGTCTCAAACACCACCGCCGGACTGCCGTCGACCGCGGTGGTCGGCAACGCGACGTGCGTGATGTAGCCAGCCGGCGGGCTGGTGAACTCGAGCACCTTCTGCGCCGCGGCAAAGGTCGTGCGCGCGTCGGCCTTCGCCTCGCTCGCCAAGATGGCGCGCACCGCCAACGCCGACGGCCACGACGACGGCTCGGGCGTGAAGGTGATCTTCGCGGAGCCAACATGCAGGAACGCCGCCATGCCATCGCTGTTGACGCCGGTGACCGCACCCAGATAGCCAGGCCACGTCACCGCGGCGACCGCCCTGCCGCCTGGCAGATGCGTGACGACGACCACCGTGTGCTTCAACAGGTGCTCGCCAGTGAACGGCCAGTCGAAGTTGCGCGCCGACAACACGCCGCCGCCTTCAGCCTGCTGCCCCCAGACGGTGAAACTGCTGCAGCCCATCAGCCCGAACACGTCGAGCGCGTTCGCGACCAGCAAGTCGGTGAAGTCGAACGAACGGTCCAGCTCGTCCATGCGCAGGGAGACGCGGCTCTCCACCAGGCCCTGCCACAGGCCCTGCAGTTCTTGCTGCACGTCCTCGGGGTACTCGATCAGACGCTTCACCGCCGCGCGCGCTTGCTCGAGCAACGGCTGTTGCCGCGCGAAGCGGGCGGTGAACTCCGGCAACGCCACCGCGGCGAAGTCAGCGCCGAGCAACACGCCATGAGCATGCCCGCGTTCTTGCGGCGTGCCCCAGAGGCGCAGCACCTTGAGGCCGCCGTGGTGTTCGACGCGGCCGTGCACCCGAGGGTCGGTCGTGACGTGGTCGAACTGCGACCCGCTGGTGCATCCGAACAGCCCACACACCAGGGCGAGCGCAACGACACGAGCGAAGGCGAGCAGCATGCTCGCATCGTGCCGCGCCAGCGCGGCGCTGCCAACCGCGCAGTGGCCTGGGGCCGGTCTTGGGGACCGGTCCTGGGGTCCGGCCTGGGGGCGCTACTTAGCAGCGCGGTAGATGTCCTGCACGGACTTCAGCAGCTTCAAGGCCTCGGCCTTCGGTCGCTGGAAGGCGTTGCGGCCCATGATGGAACCAAAGGCGCCGCCGTCGGCGAGACCCTTGATCTCCGCCAACACCTCGTCGGTGCCCTTCGCTTCACCACCCGAGAAGATCACGATGCGGCGGCCACCAAAGGCGGCCTGCACGACGTGGCGCGTGCGCTCAGCCAAGGTGCCGACGGGGATCTTCTCGGACTCATACACCTTCTTCGCCGCGTCCTGTTCGAGGTGCTCGGTCGGCGGCTTGACCTTCAGAATGTGCGCGCCGAGCTGCGCCGCGATTTGCGTCGCGTAGGCGGTGACATCGATGGCCGTCTCGCCCTTCTTGCTGAGCGCGCTGCCGCGGGGGTAGCTCCAGACGACGACGACGAGGCCGGCTTCCTTCGCTTCCTCGCTGATCTTGCGCAACTCCATGTACATCGCGTCGCGCTGGTTGCTGCCCGGATAGATGGTGAAGCCAACCGCCGCGCAACCGAGTCGCAGCGCGTCCTTCACCGAGCCGGTGATCGCGGGCTTCGGGTCCGGCGTGCTGAAGAGGGAGTCGCTGTTGTTCAGCTTGAGGATCAGCGGGATGCGGCCGGCGTACTTGCGCGCCCCAGCTTCCATGAACCCGAGCGGCGCGGCGTAGGCGTTGCAGCCCGAATCGATCGCCAGCTCGAAGTGGTAGTGCGGGTCATAGCCAGGGCTGTTCTTGGCGAACGAACGAGCCGGGC
The DNA here is from genome assembly GCA_947444055.1 of Planctomycetota bacterium. Taxonomy (GTDB): domain Bacteria; phylum Planctomycetota; class UBA1135; order UBA1135; family UBA2386; genus UBA2386. Next base: position 104,571 of record CANEYR010000002.1, on the reverse strand, counting down.
CGTGTTCGAAGCCCTGGTCGACCGGCAGGATGACAAACTTGCCGGTGCCCGCGAGGGCTCCCGTGTCCATCATCCAGCGCAGGTTCTTCAGAACGCCGGGGTTGTCGGATTCGTACCAGCTGAGGATTTCTTCGACGCGCTTGCTCATGAGTCTTGGGGGCAGCCGTGTGAAGGTCGGCCGCGTTTGGAAGGCGGGAGATTGTGGTGCGGTGCCTCTGCGATGCAAGGGCGGCGGCGGTCCAGGCGACGCCAGCCGCGGCCGCTACTTCTCCTTCAACTTCAGATCGTGCGCCGAACCGCCGGTGGTGAACTCCCAGAAGAACCAGAGCGGATCAGCCCCGCTGATCTGCAGGAGCGTGCGCACTTGGTAGTGCTTGTTCGGCTCGAGCGGCTCCTTCGGCAACAGGAACAGCACGTCCCGCATGTCGCGCTTCTTGTTGAGAGGAACCTTGGGTGTGTGCACGTAGCACGGCACCTCTTTCTTGCCGCGAGCCAACCACGCCGTGTAGTCCTCCTGCCCCTTGGCGCACATGTTCTTGGCTGGCTGCTTGCCGCCGCGGTTCGCTTCCCACAAGGCGATCGATGCTTCGCCCAGGTTGGTGGCGATCTCGTTCTGCAGTTGCAGGCTCACGGTGTAGCCACACTTGGTGACGTCCTGCTCGTTCTCGGGTTGGTCTTCGAGCGGGTTGGGGCTCTCGCGCGAAGGGAACTTGGTTGGCACCCCGGTCAGATTGTGCGGCGGCCACGTCACCAGTCGCGGGGCCAAACCAGGGTCGTAGGGCTCTTCGAGCGAACCCATGTCCAGCACACCCACCGACATGTTGGAAGGCGCCCCGTCGGCGGTCTTGTCGCCAAAGAGGTACGCGTAGCCAAGCCGCTTGATGTTGTGCTCAAGCATGGGGAAGCGGTGGTACGGCGTGCCAATCCAGCCGTCGACCGAGTCGCGGGCGAACTCGGTGCCGCGCTCGCCAGTCGCCGTGATGATGTTGCCCTGACCAGCCTGTTGGCCGCGCCGCGTGAAATCGGCGTGGGCCGGATCCTCTTCATGGATCTCGGGGCCTGGTTTCTCGGCGAGGTCCGGGTGATTGAGGATGTACTTGGCGTGCAGATCGCAACCGAGCGACGTCTCGGCATCCATCTCACACTCCATGAGCGGCACGAAGACGCCTTCGGTCATGTTGCCACCAGCGGGCCAGGTGAACCCAATCAGCTGGCGCCGCACCGAGTTGATGCGATCGAGCGCGGCTAGCTCTTCCTTGCTCGGCCGTTCCGGTGACAGCGGCGGCCCATAGCCGGTGCCGAAGGCCACACCCGAGTCGCCGCGGCCCCACTCGCGCCACTCGGCGTCGATGGCTTCGCCCGACTTGCCGAACACCTTTTGCACGGTCGCCTCGAGCACTTCGAGGTCGGGCATCTTCTTGTCGACATCGGGCAGGGCGAGGAAGAACTCGAGCCACTTGTCTGGATACGCAGCCATCATCCAGGTCATCAGGCTCCAGGACTTCAGGCGGCAGTCGTTGCGGAAGCGCGACAGCTTCTCGCGCGGAATCTGCACCATCGGCCAATCCTGATTCGACATCGCTTGGTCGCGTACCGTGCGCATCCACCAATTGGTGCCCTCCGGCAGCGCGAGCGACTCCTCTTGCGAGCCCTCGGGCAGGGCGCCCCAACGTGAGATCGAGGTGGCCTTCATGTACCAGGTCACCGCGTGCACGATGCCTTGCCCGATGCCGTTGTTGCGACCGCCAAGCAACCCATCGAAGAACACGAAGGCGATCATGCTGTCTTGAACAGTCCGCGGCGAGCCGCCCACCATGACAACCGCGAGGCCGTCCTTCGCCCGCCACGTCGTGTTGGTAAAGCGAAGCGCGTCTTCGATCTTCTCGCCGTCGTGCGTATTGGCGTTGGCTTTGACGAACTCTTCGCGTTCGCGCCCCGTGAAGAGGAAGCCGCGCCACGCGTAGGTGCGCGTCGCGCGCTCCACGAACCGCAGCTTCTTCGCCATCTCATCGCCGAGCAGGTAGACGCCGAACTCCAACGCGCGCTCGCCCCACTTGACCGACGTGTCCGCGTTTTCCTGCGTGCCGCGCGTCCACACCGTGAAGTTCGCCGACTTGGCGCCGAAGATGTTGAAGTCGGGCTTCTTCATCCAATCGGGAATGACGTCCTTCAGCCCCGCCAACTCCGCCGGCATCTGTTCGAGCGGCAGCGCCGTCACCGGGTAGTCCTTGCGCGCGATCTCGACCGCCTTCATCTCGATCTCTTTCATCTTCTTGGCGAAGACGATCTGCTCGTCGGTGCCGAAGAAGCCCGGACCTTCTTTGTAGCCAAGGGCGAGGTTCGCCTCCTTGTCCATCGCGTTGTAGTAGGTCGCCTTCTCCAAGTGGTAGGTCGCGCGCACGGCGTTGCCCGCCTCCTTCTGCTTGAGCCCCAGCTTGCGGTGCAGCTCGCCGAGCTTGACCGAGGTGATGGCCCACTGGTCCATCACCTTGAAGCGGCCTTCGTAGTTGGCCTTGTCGACCCACTTCTTCCGCTTCTCCGGCGGCATCGCGATCCACACGTCCTTCTCCTTGCGGTAGCCGAGTTCGCTGCGCGCCTGCGGCTGGTTGGTGTCGTACAGCAGCACCAAGTCGTAGGCCTGTTTGGCGCGCTGGCCGACCTTCTGCGACTTCGCCACGCTGGCAAAGGTCGACAGCGTGCTGACGCATTGGCGAACGAGATCCTGCTCTTCTTTGGCGAAGGCGTCTTGGCCAGCGGCAGGCCGCAGACCGAGCAGCAGGGCGAATAGAGGCAGAAGGAAGGTGGCGCGGAACATCGAGGTCATCGGTTGCGATCAGAGGCCGGAACGGGCGAGCAGCTTACGGAGGGCATGCCCCTCCCGCAGCGCGTTCGCCGAGGATCTCTGGCGCCAACCCAGCCGCCGATGCGTAACCGCCCCGGCAAGGACTCCTCGCGAGCTGCGGCCCCCTGGCTGGCCCTGGCTCACCGCATCTGCACGTACTTGCCGCCGGCGTCCTTCGCCAACCACTCGAGCACCTCTAAGTTGCCGCCGATCGCGATGGTGTGCAGCATCACCTTGCGGTGCTTGTTCCAGAACGCGACGTCTTCGCGGATGCGGAACGGATCGATCACTTCGCCACTGGTCGGTTCGCCGTCGGACATGATGAAGATCGTGTCGACATCCTTGTCGTCGAAGGCTTGCTTGACCGCGTCATAGAGGTTGGTGGCGCCGGTGGCACCGAGGCGCTCCACCCACGTCAAGGCCTCTTGCCGACTCTGCGCGGTATTGACGCCGATGCCTTCCTTCTGCCAGCGCGCGACGCCGCTCGAGAACGTGAAGATGTTGAACAACGTGCCCTGCTCGAGGTTGGCGATCGCTTGCGCCAGCTCTTGCTTGGCGACGTCGATGCGGGCAGCGCCGCGCTTGCCGACGTAGCGGCCATACATCGGGTCCAGCATCGAACCAGACACGTCGAGAATGAAGATGACGCGCTGCGACTCGACCTTGATGCCGAAGAACTTCGCCTGGGTGACGGTGCGCGCCGAGAGCCGCTTGCGTTCGCGCTCGGCCGCCGCCTTGTCGAGTTCCTTCTCGGTGGCCACCGCAAACTTCTCGCCCGCTTCGGTCCACCACGTCTGCCAGCGCGCCGGATCGTCGTCGAACGGCTGCGCCGTCAACTGCCACAGTGCCTCGGCGAGGCGTCGCTTCATGCGCCCCTTCTCACTCGCCAGGCGCGCAATCAGCTGCGGCACCGACTGCTTGTCCTTGATGGCTTCGATCGCCTCGATCGCGGCAAACCGCGTCGACCAATCGTCGTGTTCCAACGCTTGCAGAATGGCAGCAATGTGCCGCTTGTCGCGCGACTGGCCGAGCACGGCGACAGCCGCGTTGCGCACTTCGCGATCTGTGTGCGTGCAGAACGCCGTCAATTCCTTCAGCCAAGCACTGGCCATGCCTTCGATGGCGGTGATCGCCTCCAACGCCAAGCGCGCATCGTCGGAGTTCTTGCTCTTGGTCAGCAAGGCGCGCAGGTCGGGCAGCGAGTCGCGATCGCGGCGGCTGCCAAGCACTCGCGCCGTTGCCCGTCGCACCTCCAGAGACTCGTCGGCGAGGCCTTTGCGAATCGTGGCGAGCATCTTGGGGTCGACCACCTTCTCGGTCGCCAGCAACGCAAACACCTGCTCATGCGGCTTGCCCTTGCCGATCAACTTGACCATGCGCTTGTCGGTGGCGTCGTCCCCCATGCCCGCGATCAGCTCCGCCATGCGCGTGCGCAAGTCCTCCGGCGTCACGTCGCGCTTTTTCGCGAGCGCCAGGAACGTCGGCACCGCCTTGACGCCAATGCGATCGACCAGGATGCGCGCTGCTTCGGCGCGATCCGCCCCAGGAAACTCGGTGCGATCGAGCAACCACTCAGCCATCTCGGCCGCCTTGTTCATGGTCTGCTTGTGCATGAAGGTCAACGCGGCGCGACGGATCTTGGGATCGACTTCGCGCTTGATGCCTTCGACCACTTCGTCCTCACCGACGAACGGCAGCAGGGCCTGCACCGCGAGCAGGCGGATGGTGTTGAACTCCAGCGCGACCAAGTTGCCCTTGCTGTCCTTGCGCTGCTCCTGCTTGACGTTCCACAGATGGCGATACCAGGCGGCGTCGTCCGCCGTCGCGCCCTTGATGTGCTCGCGCATGGCCGGCTCGCGCAGAGTGTCCGGCGCCTCGCCCTCGACGATCTTGCGCAGCAAGGCGTGACCGATGGTCGCCGATTGGCTGAGCCCCGTGAGCGCGAGCCCGCGCACTGCTTCGTCGGCTTCCGGATCGCCCGCCAAGGTCGCCAACTTCTGCAGCACCGGTTGTTCGGTCTCTTTGGTCGTCGTCAGCTGCAGCAGACCGCGCACGATCTCGCGGCGGAACAGCAGCGTGCTCACTGCATCGTGAGCCTTGATCAGCCCGTCCGCCGCTTCGCGCGTGCGCACGCCTGCGATCTTGTCAACCAAGGCGATGTCGGCGTCGTCCTTGGTGCGCAACAACTCTTGGATCCAGGCGGTGACGCCAGCTTGGGCCGGCAGCACGGACGCGAACAGGAACGCGAGTAGCAGACGACGGAGCATCGACACAGAGCACCTTGGAGTTGCGGGGCAACGGCCGGGGCTTTGGGCTTGGCACCGGCGCGACCGGGGATCGTCGAAGCGAGCAGGAATGGCGTCAAGCGCGGCGCCGCCGCTGCCCCAGTCTCAATTCGAGCCGAGCCCCTTCAGGCCACCCCCCCATTCTGCCGAGAGTCGTCTGTCATGGACCATCCTCGCACGGCGGTCGTTGCTCGTCAGGAAGAACGCGGCGTCGCCCTTATCTTGGCGTTGCTGTTCACGGTGATCGTCAGCGGCATCACGCTGACGGGCTCCCTCCTGCTCAAGGCGCACATCACGAAGAACCGCACCAGCTGGGCCAGCAAGAGCCAGGCGATGCAGGTGGCGCGCTCTGGACTGACGGAAGCACTTAGCTGGATGCGGCGGCAGACCTCGCAGCCGGTGTTGGCCTTCGGCCCACTGCTGGACACCGCGGCTTCGCCACAGGTGCTCGACACCATCGCCCCGGACATCGGGCTCGTGCGCGAGTTCAAGATCACCGGCAAGATCTACGCCCGCTACGAAGTGTGGAAGGAATGGGGCGCGGATCCGGACGCGGCGCGATTGGCCTGGCGCCTGCAATACGAATGCGGCGACATCTCGGCCGCGCGCGCGCAAACGAGCCCCGGCACCATCTGGCAACTGCGCAGCGTCGGCTACATCTACAACCGCATTGACCCCACCGTCGCCTTCAACGTGGCGCCGAACTCGGTGATCGCCTCGCAAGTCGCGGTCAATGAATGCCGCCGCATGGTGATCGGCTTGCCCGGCAACGCCGCCGTCAACGTCGGCGACGGCAACTCCCTGCACATCAACACCAATGGTCGCATCAACGGGGGCACCGGCACCGGGATCTACTACCCAATTGGCACCGGGACGCCCACCACCGGGCCAGCGGGCGCCAACCGCGTCACCGGGACGCCGCGCTTGGGAACGGCGCCAGTCGGCACCTACGACGACAGCTACGAAGCCGTGTTCGGTGTCAGCTTTGCCGAACTGCAGTCGATGGCGACCTTGGTGGTCACTGACGAAGCGGACTTCCCAAGCCCAGTGCCGGACATGGGCCTCGTCGTCGTCGACGTCGGCACCCTCAACCTCGACGATGACCGACCGCTGCTCGGCACCGGCATCGTGGTCGTGCGCGGCAACTTGGTCTTGAGCCCCGGCAACAACTCCAATTTCTCGGGGCTGCTCTACGTCGATGGCAACTTCACGATGCGGGCGCCGTCCGAGATCAACGGCTCGGTCATCTGCACGGGCAACATGACCGTGCAGGGAGCCTCGGACTACGCGACCGTCAACTTCGACGAAGACATCCTCAACACCTTGATGACTCGCCTCGGCAACTACCGTTCGGGCAACACCACCCTGCTGCCGCGCTTGGCGCGCTAGCGCGCTAAGCCCTCATCATCGCCCCGCCGTCAGCAACACGGCGTTGAGCAGCAGCAGGTTGAGTCCATCGGCGAAGCCGCGCACATTCGGATCCTCGGCGAAGGCGACGACGTGGCCTTGTCCATGCGGCTGGTGCACGAGGTAGGCCTTCTGCGGCAACTGCCGCTTGCTCTCGTCCCACACGAACCCCGCCCGCAGCAACTGCTCGCCCTTCTCGTAGATCGCGACGTTGGTGCCGCGGTCGAGTTTGACCGGCGTGAAGATGTTGGAGCTGTCGTGCACGACGCTCGCGGAGCCTTGGTAGCCAAAGCCAAGCCAGTGGTCGCGGTCGATCGTCACGGCGAGAATGGCGCCCGGGGTGCTCGCGGGTGATTCCTTCTCCGGGCGCACCGCGGCGTCGTAGTCGAACGGCTTTTCCGGTTTGTCGGTCTTATCGGTCGTCGCCGGTGGCGTCGTCGGTGGCGTGACCGGTGGCTCGCCTTCCTTGGCGGGCGCGTCCTTCTTGGCGTCCTTGTCGTCGCCCTTCGGCTTCTGCCGCGATTCCGCTTCGCTCGCCAACAACGCGACGTCCTTGTCCATCAACCAGCGCGACGCCGAACCGAGCGTGATCAGCACCCCACCGCGTTCGACGAAGCCCTTGATCGCCTCTGCTCCCGCCTTGCCGAGCACGTTCGCGTAGCCGCCGCCTTCTGGCAACACGAGCACCGTAAAGCGATCGAGATCCACCCGCGTGAGTTCGTGCGTGCGCAGCGGCGAGACCGGAATGCCGTAGCGCTGCTCAAGCAGGAAGCGCACCCAGCCCGCCGAGTTGGCCGACACCGGCCGGTCCCACGCCATGGCCACGCGCGGCAACTTCAGCGTCAGCCCCTCATTGGTGCCGAAGTTCGGCCCCGACTCCACCCACGAGCTGTCCGCGCAGTACGGCGTGACACCGTGCGCCTTCGCCAAGTCGCGCAGACGCGCATGCAAGTCGGTTGGCTGATCTTTGACCTTCACGACAAACGAACCGGCTGGGTAGCTGACGCCATCGAGCGTGAACGGCTTGTCGATGCAACGCGCCTTGACGCCGAGCCGCAGCAACTCCGCCAGCATCGCCGCGGCACCGTTCTGCCCCCAGGCCATCACGTACGCAACCAACGGCGGCTGTTCGCGCAGTGCCGCCGCACTGGCGTTGGCATCCCCCGCGCGCAGCAGCGTCAATTCGCCGCGCACAGACTCGGCCGCGGTCCACGCATCGACGCCGAACAACAACGGCAACGCCCACGCCGTCAGGTCATAAAACTCGGTGTCGCGGCGACGGCCCTCGCGCCGCTTCTGCTCGGTCAAGAAGGCCGGGTCCATTTCGAAGTGCGGCTGCAGCAACACCGTCGCCAACGTGCTCGCCGGTTGCGACGCCGACACCACGTAGCTGCCGATCGGAAACGTCTGCGCACTCGCGACGCCGCCGAGCAGCGGCAGGCTCTGCGCACTCGTGAGCTCACCCGTCGCGCGATGCACCTCGATGCCTTGCGCCAGCAGCAAGTTCATCAGCCGCGACAGCCGCGTGCGGTCGCCGCGATCCGGGAACACCCACGCCTTCACGGCGCCACGTTCGCCGCGGGCAATGCCAGCCCGCCGATGCTGCAAGAACGAACGCAACGCCCCGTCGCGACCGTTCGCCAACGTCTCGAGCGTGCCCATCGACGCCACGAAATGTCGGTGCACACCATCGCGATAGAACAGCAAGCTGTCGTCGCGCCGGCGGTAGACGAGGCCGCGCGCGCTGGCCATCTCGAAGGTCATGCCGATGCTGCCGTGGAAGGTCGGCCACCCCTCGCCATAGCCTGGATAGAAGCTGTCGTAGGCCTCGCGCGTGAAGTAGTCGAAGCCGAAGCGATCGAACCAGCGCGCGTTGTTCTGGCCGTAGCGCGTCAGCCATTCCCGCTGGCCGACGGTGATCTCGGCATGCACCGGTGCGGCCGGCGGCGCGAAGTAGTAGCTCGAGTTGCCACCCATCTCGTGCAAGTCGACATAGACGAGCGGCCACCAATCGAGGAACGCGCGCACGCGCGCCTGCGTCTCTGGCTGCGACATCGCGAACCAATCGCGGTTCATGTCGAACAGCGCGTGGTTGACGCGCCCACCAGGCCACGGCTGGCTGTGTTCGGCCCCGAGCGGCGTCGCATCCGCCCAGCGACCGCGCGCCGCCCGCGTGCTGTGCACGAAGCGATCGCGACCGTCGGGGTTCTGCAACGGATCGACCAACACCACACATTCCGCCAACACCTTGGTGGCGACCGGATCGTTCTGCGCGGCAAGCAAGTGGTAGAGCACGAGCAAGGCGGCGTCGGTGCCCGACGGTTCATCGCCGTGCACGCAGTTGGCGAGCCAGCCGACCGCGGGCAAGTCCTTCAGCAAGGCGTCGAGCTCGGCATCCGCCGCCCCGCGTGGATCGGCGAGGCGCTGCATGCCTTGGCGAATGGTCGGCAAGCGTTCGATGTTGGCGGGCGAACCAACGATCGCGTACCACAGCTTGCGGCCTTCCCAACTGGCGCCGTACTGCACCAGCCGCACGCGCTCGGGAGCGGCCGCGGCGAGCGCTGCCAGGTACTTCTCGACATCGCTGTGCGCGGAGACTTCGGTACCCCAGGCGTGGCCGGTGACCTGGTCGAGCGAAGGGATCTTCGCGTCGTAGGTCACCCCGGGCGCAAACGGCTGGCTTGGCAACGGGGTCGGGTCCGGAACCTGCGCCAAGAGCGACGCAGCGCTGGCGAGAACGAACGGAGCGATGGCGCGCATGAGCGGCGCAATCTACGGGCCGCGGCTCGCGCGTGCGACGCCGTCTTCGCCGATGCCGAGCCGTTCGCCGATGTTGGTGCGCGAACAACGTTCCTCGTAGTGCCAACGCACGACGTCGCGGGCGCGGCCAGTCAGTTGCTCGACACAGCGACGCAAGCGCGCGACTCGCTGCTCGCCGCCATCGTCGGCAGCAAAGCCATTCCACGCCGCTTCGATGTCGTCGAGTTCCGCGAGTTGGAACGGCTGCCGCCGGAACGACCGCACGTAGAGGCCGCGCGCCACGATGCGCAGCCAGGTGACGGTCGCGGCCTCCGAGCGCTCCGCGAACGGCGCCCGCAACAACTGCAAGAACGTCTCTTGCACGAGATCGTCCGCCAGTTCTGCCGAGGCGCCAAGGAAGCGCACGTAGCGCCACACCTGCACTTGGTGCCGCTGCACCAGGCGCACGACGTCGTCTCGGGAAATGGTCGCAGGTTCGGCCACGCCACCAGAATCCACGACCCTGGGTTGCGGGTGCAGGAAAATTCGACGGCGTCGGCGACTTGGCCTGTGGCGGTCTCGGAAGGAGACCGCGGATTCAAGGGCAGGCACCTTCGCTCCGATCGATGGGTTGGTGCAGCGACGTGGGGTGGCCGCACTTGGACCTGGAGCAACGATGAGCCTGAGCATTCGATCGCATGGCGATGACGCGCGCCTTCGGCAGATGGACCAAATCCAGCGGCGGCGCGAGCGCGGTTCGCAGCGGCTGGCCAGCGGCAAGCGCATTGCGACCGCTGCCGACGACCCGGCTGGGTTGGCGATCGCCAAACGCCTGGAGGCTCAGGTGCGCGGCAGCGCGCAGGGCGAACGCAATGTCGCCGATGGGCAGAGTCTGCTGCGCACCGCCGATGGGGCGCTGCAATCGAGCCAGGACAGCCTCGGGCGCATGCGCGAGCTGACCGTGCAGGCGCAGAACGGCACGCTGTCGGCGAGCGATCGCGACGCGATCCAACAGGAGTACGACCAGTTGGCGCTGGGCCTCGATCAGACGGCCGGCGGATCGTCGTTCGCCGGCACCCAGCTGCTCGATGGTTCGGCGAGCGGCGGCAATGCGGTGGTCATCAGCGACGGCGGTGGCGGCGAGCACTCGCTCGACTTGCCCGATGCACGCGCTTCGACGTTAGCAGTCGCTGGCAGGTCGGTTGCCGATCCGGCAACGATGCAGGCGTTGGATGCGGCTGGCGCGACGCTCGCCAGTTCGCGAGCGCGGCTCGGTGCCGCCGACAACGCACTGGCCAGTCACGGCCGGCAGCTCGCCGCGTCGGGAGCCGCTGCCGAAGCCGCCCGTTCGCGCATTGAGGACGTGGACGTGGCGCAGGCGGTTGCGGAGCAGACCCGCGATCGCATCCTGTTCAGCCTGCAGGTGTCTGGGCAACGGGCCGCGAGCAGCCGTCCCAAACTGCTCGACTTGCTGGGGTGAACATGCGCGCCTGCACACTCATCTTCGGTCGCCGCCTGCACCGCCAGCGTCCCGCCAGACCACCGCCTGCGTGAACGCGGCCGGTCGCGATCTTGATTCGAGAACGCAGCGGGCAGCCGTTCACTCGTCGCGCAACGCTCCATGCGGCCGAGAGAATCCGCGCGGAACTCGACGAGCATGGGACAAGAACGCCAGCCTGGCCCCGTTGACGTCGCATCGGCCCGGGCCATACTCCCCCCGCCTGATTCTCTCTGCCGGGTCGCCGCCCCTGCGACTCATGCTGGTTCAGCCTCAATGACGACGCTGCCCAGCGCCCAAGGACTGTCTTCCCATGCGAATGATTGCGCTCGCAGCAAGTCTCGCTGCCTTTTCGTCTGCTCAAGACCCCGCCGCTGACGGTGCAACCCCCAAGACCGCCTTGGCCGCATTCCGCGCCGAACGCGGCGGCGAGTGGGTTGTGCAGTGGCACCCCGCGACTGGTACGCCGAGCGCCATCTATGGCACCGGCTTGCCGATCGCAGGTTGGGGTGAGAACTCGTTGGCCGCGGCACGCGTGCATGCCAATGCACTGCTAGCACAGCACCACGAATTGCTCGGCCTCGGCACGTCGGACTTCCGCGAGAGCATCGGCTCGCGGATGGGCCGCAGCTGGACGTTCACGTTCGATCAGTACTACCGTGGCCTGCCAGTGATCGACGGGCGCGCCGACATCCGCATCAACATGAGCGGTGTGGTCGCCATGCTCGGCAGTCGCGCTTGGCCGATCGCCGTCAACTTCAACACCGTACCTGCCGTTGGCGAATTGGTGGCCGTGGCCGCCGCTTGGCAAGCCGTCGGCGCCGATCCGACCAACGTGCCGCAACCAGCTCCGGCTGGCCGCCCGCGTTTGGTGATCTGGGGTGACACGAGTGCCACGGCGGCGACGCCGGTGTTCTTGGCTTGGGAAGTGCCGATCAGCAACGTCAACGCGCAAGGCGTTGGCCCCATCGGCCGCTACTACGTCGACGCGCAGACGGGCGCCGTGCTCAGCTTCCACAACGACAAGCACGAGTGCGGCATGGCCGGCTGCTCGACCACCACGCATGCCGTCAACGCAACCGCCAAGGTCACGGCCCCGCCCGTCCTGACGACGGTGACGCTGATGGGCTGGACCAACGTCGGCATCGATGCCTTCGCCGCCCTGGTCAACACGCCACTGCCTGGCGTCGTGCTCAACGTGCCCGGTGTCGGCACGGTCACCACGGACATCAACGGTCAGTTCACGATCGACATCGCCGCGGCGGTGAACATCACGGTCGGCGCCCTCGATGGTCGCCACCACAACCCGATCTCGGGCGCCAACGCTCCGGCCGGCGTCTTCGCCGTCAACCCGGGCGTCAACACGACGATCCAATTGCTGACGGCAGCGGCCACGACCAATGAGTCGGCGCACACCAACCTGACCTACTGGATCGATCGCACCAACGAGTACGGCCGCAGCATCCTCGGCAACTCCGCGCAATTCACCACGGCGAGCGCCATCTCGGTGACCGCCAACATCGCCAGCACGTGCAATGCCTACTACACCGGCAACACGATCAACTTCTACCAAGCCGGCGGTGGCTGCTCGAACACCGCGTTCTCGACCGTCGCCGCGCACGAATGGGGCCACGGCATCGACGAGCGCTACGGCGGCATCTTCAACAGCAACGCCGAAGGCCTGAGCGAAGGCTGGGGCGACATCTGGGGCCTGTTTCAGGTCGACAGCCCGCTGCTCGGCTCTGGCTTCCAGACGGCCAACGTCGCGCTGCGTCGCGGCGACAACGCGTTCCTCTATCCGTACTCAACGACCTCGCCGCACGGCGCTGGTCAGGTGTGGATGGGCTTTGCCTGGCGCCTGCGCGAACGCTTGCGGACGGCCTTCGGCACGCCGAGTGCCATCGCGATCTCGAACGACATCGTCATCAGCTCGATCGCGGCCAACGCCACGACCCGTGTTGACGCGGTGCGCGAAGTGTTCATCGCTGACGATGACGACGGCAACCTGCTGAACGGCACGCCCAACTATGCGCACCTCAGCGGCGCAGCCAACGACAAGGCGATCCCGTTCCCAGCGATCCAAGTCGGTTCGATCACGCACACGGCGCTGACGAACACCGCGCAACAGGTGTCGCCGCGCAAGGTCACCGCCACGGTGACGCCGATCAGCGGCTCGTTCACGCAAGTTCGCCTGCACTACAACGGTGGCGCTGGCAACCTGATCCGCAACATGCACAGCAACGGCGCCGTCAACGGCTACGTCGCCATGCTGCCGGGTGTCTCGGTCGGCGCGGTGAGCTACCACATCGAAGCCGTGCACAGCACGGGCCCGATCGTGCGCTTCCCAGCGGCGGGCGAGATCTTCTACTCGATCGACGGCGGCACCTTCGCCGGCTTCCACCTGCAGAACTTCGACACCGGCGCCGTCGGCTGGACCACCGGCCTCACGTCGGGCCTCACCAACGACTGGCAACTCGGCGACCCCGCCGGCAAGACCAGCACCGTTAGCGGCGTCACCTGGATCGACCCGCAGACCGCGACCTCAGGGCTCAACGTCTACTCGACCGACCTCGGCAACGGCACCTTCAATGGCCGCTACCCGAACAGCGTGAACGAGTTCTTGCGTTCGCCGATCCTCGACTGCACGGGCAAGTTCGGCGTCAAGCTGCGCTTCAAGCGTTGGCTGTCGGTGGAAGAAGCCATCTTCGACCAAGCGACGGTCTCGGTGAACGGCGTGCAGATCTGGGTCAACGCCTTGAATGGCAACCACCTGGACACCTCCTGGCAATCGGTCGAGTACGCGATCCCGATGGCCGACAACAACCCGTCGGTGCAGCTCGAGTGGCGCTTGGTCAGCGATGCTGGCCTCAACCTCGGCGGCTGGCAAATCGACGACGTCGAACTCGGCGAGACCATTGTGCCGACGATCGATGCCGAGCTGCGCATGCTGCCGGAGCAAGCGGTGCAAGGCACGCTGATGAACGCCACGATCCTGACGCCCGGCAACTCGCGGCCGTTCTTGCTGGCCGTCGCCGACACCGCCGGCCCGACTAGCGTGCCAGGCTTCCCGACCATGCAGGTCGGTGGCACCATCACGCTGCTCGGTGGCTCGACGGACGGCAGTGGCAACGCGTCGTTCCCGTTCACGGCGCCGAACGTGCCGTCGGCGGTTGGCATCTTCTACTACAGCCAAGTGCTGACGGTGGATGCTGGGTTCACGACGTTCGTCGCGTCGAACCCGTTCATCAACATGTTCACGCAGACGCCGTGAACGATGGATCGCCGTCGTGAGCGCCACGGGCGCTCACGACTGGCTCGGCAACTGGCGACCACTCAGTAGGTCAAGCCGAAGCCGATGAAGACCTGCTGCCGCTGCAACTCAGTGCGGGCGCGGTCACCAAACAGGTCGCTGTCAATCGGTCCGTACCACGTGTGCTGCACGTGGTAGCCGAGTTCGGCATGCATCGCGCCGAGCAGGGCGCGCAGGCTGAGGCCGGCTTCCCCGCCCCAACGCACCGTCAGATCGCGATCGTCGCCGCCGACAAAGGTCTCGCCAAAGCAGGCGGCACCCACGTCCCCGCCGAGGCGCCCGACCAAGTCGAGAGCGGCTCGTTGGCCTGATAGCAGCCGCCAGGTTGGTTCGATGACAAGGCGCGGGCCGATGCCGATCCACTCGCGGTCGACGCCTGCCCGTTCATGATCGAGATGCTGCCAGTCGGCGAACACCCCGAGACGCACTGGCACTCGCAGGGCCCCGTCCAACGCCGAGAACCACACATGCGGGAAGGCATCGACGCCGGTCAGGTTGGCCGCCGCGTCCGCTGGCACGACGCCGTCGTTGATGCGTTGGCCCAAGAACAACTCCGTCTCGCTCGACCACAACTTGGTCTCGAGTCCAGCCCCGGTGCCGGCATCGAGGCCGACGGCGAGAGAGCGAGCGTCGGCGCGATCATCGAGGCGGGTGCCGTCGATGCGGGCGGCGACGTTGCCAAAGCCCAGCGCGACGCTGGTCGCCAGCAACGGACCACGGAAGGGACGCGGGCCAGCGCCCGGTAGCTGCGGCTCCCGTTGGTCGATGTGGCGAGGGTCTTGGCCGCCCGCCTGCGGGGCGTGGCCCAACACCCCAGCGAGCGCCGCATCCGGCCGCCGCACCGCATGCAGCCGTTCCAAGCGGTCGCGCTGGATCTGGGTCCACTCGGTGCTGGCACCAGGCTTGGCTGCACAGGCAGCGAGCACGCCGAGGGTGAGAATGGCGACGGAGCGCATAGGGGATCGCCGAAGCGAAGCCCCGGCCAACCAACCTACCCCCCGACGGCCCCAGCTAGCGGCAGGTGCCCACCGCGTGCATCCGGGAAGCCCCGACCCCATCGGTCGGATGCCGCGTCCCTTCGCGGGACATTACCACATCACTTGGCCACCGCAGTGGCTGATCGCTTGGCCGGTCATGCCGCGCGCGCCGGGGGAACACAACCACGCGACCGTCTCGCCGATTTCGTCCGGCTGCAGCATGCGGCCGATCGGCACCGCCGTCATGGCGTGCTTGTGCGCCACAGCAAACTCCACCTGCATGGCGTCCGCCAACGCCTGCAGGCCAGCACTCGCCATGTCGGTGTCGACCCAGCCTGGGCAAATCGCATTCACGGTGATGCCGCGCCCGGCCAGTTCGAGCGCCAGCGCCTTCACGAACCCGATGACGCCATGCTTGCTCGCGCAGTATGCCGTGTAGCCAGGCACGCCAAACCGGCCGAGCACCGAGCTGATGGCGACGATGCGGCCGCCGTCGGCCAAGTGCGGCAAGGCCCCGAGCACTGAGTGGTAGAGGCCATCCAGGTTGGTGCGCAGGATCTCGGTCCAACGATCTGGTCCCGGCAGCGCGCACGCATTGGGGCCGCCGGTGCCCGCGTTCGCCACCAGCACATCGATGCCGCCGAACTGCTTCGCGACCCGCAAGAGTCCGCGGCGCATCGAGGCCTTGTCGGTGACGTCCGCAACCACTGCGAGCGCATCGCATCGCTCTGCTTGCAGCATCGCCACCACATCCTGCAACGGCTTCTTGCGCCGACCAAGCACGGCGACGCGCGCGCCACGCTGCGCCAAGGCGTGGGCGATGCCAGCGCCGATGCCGGTGCCACCGCCGGTGACGACGCATCGTTTGCCAGCCAACTCATCTGAACCAGGGCGTGCGTGCCCGACGTCGACCTTGCGCTTCATCATCGCTCCTGAGAGTGTCTCGCGTCGATCATGACATTCGGCTCGCGATCCGCCACCCTGACGATTGCACTAACGGCGGTGGCGCTGACGAGCGCGTGCTCGCCGTCGCAATTCCTGTGGGATGAGGCGAAGACGAACGACATCGCGATCTATCGCGAAAGCTTCCTCGCCGCCACCGGCACGCGCTTCGTCGCCAGCACCAGCCGCCGCGAGTTCGTGCGCGACACCACCACCGCGCGCGTGCTGTGGCTTGGTGATCACCATGTCAGCCACCACCTGCACGAGCTGCAGAACGAGTTGCTAGCAGAACTGCAAGCCTCGGGCCGCCCCCTGGTCTTGGCCCTCGAAGCGATCGGGGAACAGGATGATCGTCTGGTCGCCGCCCATCTCCGCGGCGACATGGATGCGCTGACCCTGCGCGGGCGCATTCGCACCCGCTGGCCTGGCTCGTGGCTCGATGACGAAGCGCTCGACTGCGCGTTCTTCTGCGCCTTGGTCGCCTTCGGCAAGCGCCACGCGATTCCCGTGCATGGTCTCGAACCGACCCCTCGCCTGCCGCTCGACCAGCGCGATGCGCTCATCGCCACCAGGGTGCAGCGTCTGGCCGCGCGCTATCCCGAACACCTGATCGTCGTGGTCGTCGGCCAAGCGCACCTGCTCGGTTACGGGGCGCTCATCGCTCGCTGCGCCGTGCCGTCCCAAGCACTCGGCGGCGAACCGCCGGAACACCTCGTGGCGCCCGCTGAGGGCAGCCGCCGCAACCAGCTGCTTCGCAGTGATGGCGGCCTGTGGTGGTTCGCCGAGTTGCTGCCCGAACGACGCTGACGTCGCTCAGCGCGACGGCGACGCCGCGGCGCTGGCCCGCATCGCCAACTGCCCAACGATGTCGAGCGCCGCCACGCGGTAGCCCTCCGCCAGCGTTGGGAAGTTGAAGACCTTCTCGACGAACAAGTTGACGTCGGCGTTCGTCATCATCGCCATCTGCGCCAAGTGCACGATCTCGGTGGCGCCCTCGCCGATGATCTGGCAACCAAGAATGCACTGCGTCGTGCCGTCCACCACCAGCTTCAACATTCCATCCTGCGTGCCGCTGATCTGGCCGCGCGCCAGCTCAGCGAACTTGGCACGGCCGACAACCACGTCCGCCCCCGCCTTCTTCGCTTCGGCCTCGGTCTGGCCAACACTGGAGATCTCCGGCAGCGTGTAGATGCCAACCGGGATCAGCTCCACATACTTGCCGACCGGCAGATTGAGCGCACTGCGCATGGCGCGCCGCCCCTGCTCCATCGAAGCCGAGGCCAGCGATGGCGGACCCATCACGTCGCCGACCGCGAAGATGTGCGCGACCTTGGTGCGGCAATCTTTGTCGACCGGAATGTGACCGAGTTCACTGATGCAGAGGCCAGCCTTGTCGATCGCCAGGTCCTCAACGTTCGCCAGGCGACCCTGCGCACACAGCAGTCGTTCTGACTTCACTTCCCAACCGTTGTCGAGAGTCGTGACGACGGTGTCGACGCCATTCCAGACGACACTCTTCACTTTGGCACCGCCGAAAAATACGCAGCCTGGACGCAGTTCGAAGGCTTCGACGAAGCGGTCGGTGATCTCGCGATCGAGGAACGCCAGCGGCCGATCAGACTTGTCGATCATCGTCACCTGCACCCCGAGGGCGGCGAAGATGGTCGCGTACTCCGACGCGATGACGCCGCTGCCGAGCACCGTCAGCGACTTCGGCAAGTACGTCATGCTGAGGATCGAGTCGCTGTCGTAGACGTTTTCGTGATCAACGGGCACGTCCGCAGGCGTGCGCGGGCGCGAGCCGGTCGCGATGACGAGGACCTCACCTTGCAACAGCCGGGCAGGCCCTTGGATCGCGTCGACGGCGACCGTGTGCGCATCGACGAAGCGCGCGCGCCCGTGGATCTGTTCCACCTTGTTGCGACGCAACTGCTTTGACTGATATTCGACGTGAGCGGTGACGACGCTCTGCATGCGATCCATCAGACTCGCCAACGGCAGGTCGCGCGGCACTTCGATCTTGATGTGCGCGCCAAGTCGGTTGCGCGACTCGGCGAGGTGCAGCGCCGTCTCGCGCAGCGTCTTCGACGGAATGGTGCCGCGGTGCACACAGGAGCCGCCGACGCCGACATCGCGCTCCACCAGACAGACACGCTTACCAGCCTTGGCCGCCTGCACGGCTGCCTTCTGCCCCGCTGGACCACTGCCGATCACGACCACATCCCACGGTTCCGCAGTGCTCACGCCATGCCCTCCGTCACCAACAGCGCGCGTTCCTTCATCTTCAGCAGGCCGTCCAGTTGGTCTGGGTAGATGTTGAGACCGACCAGAACCGGATGCTGCAGCAACTGCTCTTCGGTAGGTGGCACCGCCAGCCGCGTTGGCACTACGTGGTGGGCAAGCTGGTCCGCGAGCGCGACCGTCATCGCCATGTCCGCAAAGCGCGTGGCCGTCGCCGGGTCGTGGTGACACAAGATCGCCTCGGCGATCTGGTCGGGCAGCTTCCATTCCTTTGCGAGCAAGCCGCCCGCAGCGATGTGCTGGTGTTCGAGCGCTGCCAGCAGGGCATCCATCGACAGCGCCATGTCGGCCTTGCCGATTGCCTTGTCGACACTGTTGAGCAGGCACGCCTTGCCAACGTCGTGCAACAGCCCGCACAGGAACGCAATCTCGACGTTGCGCCGGCGCAGCCGCGCGATCTCCTTCGTGTAGAAGCCCGTGATGACCGAGTGCTTCCACAAGAAGCCGAGCAGTTCCTTGCAAGCCGGGTTGGCGAACATGCGGCCCCGCACCGACACCGCCATCGCGATCTCGGTGATCAACTGCAGGCCCAGGCGACTGACCGCTTGTTGCAACGAGGAACACGCCACTGGTCCGGCGTAGGCCGCCGAGTTGGCGACGCGCAGCACGTTGGACGCGATCGTCTGGTCGCGATGAATCACCGCCGACAACTTCGCCGCGTCGGTCGCCTCCTGCTGGCAGAGCGACATCACCTCGGCCGCCGTCGCTGGCAGCGGAGGCAGTTCGAGCTTGCGATCGGCAATGAGCCGAGCGAACACCCGCGAGAGGTCCGAAGTTGCGGTCTCCATCGCTCCGTTCATCGACAGCGAGGCGAATGGGAATGAGGCAGCACAGTGGCGGCCTTGCCATCGACGTCCCGAATGCGTCATCGCTGCGCGCAGCCGGTCCACCACGCTCGCCCGCCGGGGGCAAACCCAGTAGCACAGGCGTCCTGCTATCGTCCGCACTCTCGTTCCATGCGCCTTCCCGCCGCCTTGCTGACCCTCACGCTGTTCGCCCTCGCACGGGGCCAAGCGACTGCGGCCTGGAGCAACCTGCACGTCGCCAATGGCGTGGCCATCAGCAGCGTCGGCAACGTCGGCAAGACCATCTGCTACCACGAGGCCGGCCAACTGCACGCGTGGTCGGCGGTCACTCGCGAATGGCGCGTCACCACCGTGGGCAGCTCGGCGATCCGCGTGTTCAACGATTGCCTGGTCGCCGTCGGTGCCGCCGGCATCACGGCCTTCTCGTCGTATCGCGGGCGTTTCGAGTCGTTGCCGGTGTCCGCCAGTGCGCTCGTGCTCAACCCAGCCAGCAACACCAATGACTCCGTTGTGCTCGTGTTGGATGGCACGCAACTGCATGCCTTCAGCGCGTTCGTCGGCACTTGGACCACGCGCAGTGTTGGTGCCGCGTTCCATTCGGCGGTGCAACGGCACGTCGCGCTGATCGCCGACAGCAACGTGCTCTCCGGCTATGACGCCGAGACCGGCCAGTGGCTCGACCTCGTGCTGCCGACCTCGGCAACCGCGCTGCAGCTGAGCTGCGACGGCACCGCGGCGATGGCGTTCAGCAACGGCGGCGTGCATGCGTTCAGCGGCAACGCCAGAACGTGGAGCACGGCGCGCCTGCCAGCGGCGGCCACGTTCGTGCGCGGCGATGACTGGGGCCTGTGGTTCGACGCCAACCGCATGCTGGGATACTCAAGCCTGCAGAACCGCTTCACTGCGTTCGCAGGCGGCGCCAGCACGGCGGTGGCCAACGATCTCTTCGCGCTCGCGACGACGACCACCGACAGCGTGGCGTTCTCAGCGATCACGGGCGCGTTCACGAGAGTCGCCGCGGCCGGTGCCACACTCACGGCTGGCACCAGCGTGGCGCTGCTCGCCGATGCCCAAGGCCTGCATGCTTACAGTGCCGTCAACGACCGCGTGGCCACGCAAGTGGTCGCAACCACTAGCCAAGGCGCCGCCGGCACCATCGCCTTTGCACGCCCTGCAGCCACCGGCCACCCCATGCTGTTCTCGGGGCTGACTGGGATTTGGCATCCCGCCCCGGCCTCGGCACTGCCCATCGATCCGGCCATGACCACGACGAGTGCAGCCCTGCTGACGAACACCGGCCTGTTGGCGTTCGCTGCGCGCAGCGGCACCTTCGTGCCGTTAGCGCGACCCGGCTTGGCCTTCACCTCAAACACAGCGAGCGCGCCACTGCTAGCCTTTGATGCCACGCATCTGTTCGCGTTCGACAGCCGCTCGGCGCGGTGGCAGACCATCACGCGCAGTGGCACCAGCACGCCGCAAGTGCAGATCTGGCGAACGGCGGCACTGGTCATCGACGGCGGCTCGGCCTTTGGCTTTGGCGCCCAAGGCGGCACTTGGTCGCAACAGACCTTGCCTGGTCCGATCATGGGCATTCGCGCCAACAGCGAGAGCTGCCGCGTGATCAGCGGGAACGAGCTGTTGGTTTTCTCGGCACTGCCCGAAGTGATCCCATTCGCCCAGTTCCCTGAGTTCCGCCGAGTGCAGCCAAGGAACGGCAACTTGCGGATCGTCTTGCCGGTGCCAGCGACAGCCCTCGCCGTGCTCGGTGTGGGCCGCCTAGCGACGAGCCCGGTGCCGGTCCCTGGCCTTGGCGAACTGCTGCTCGATGCGGTGGGCCTGGTCACCGTGCCGGTGCCATCGACGCCAACGGGCGAACCGGCGCGGATGGTGTTCACGCTGCCGAGTGCGCCACCGTTGGTCGGCCTCGAAGTGGGCCTGCAAGCGGTCGTGCTGCGCAATGGGCAAGCGCCGTGGCTAACTGCTGCCAGCACCGTGTTGCTGCTGTAGTCGCCATCAGCAGAGCGGGCATCAGCAGACCTGCCATCAGCAGAGCGTGCATGGCCGCCGATGAAGGGGCGTGGCACGCCTGCGCATCACGACCACCGAGAGAGGCCTGTTCGCCTTCGCCACCGCGACGGCCGGCCCCGCCATGAGCAAGCAAGACGTGCTGCTCGCGCTCACCGCGGCGCGCATCGTGCACGGCATCGACGACGCAGCCGTTGCGGCGTTTGCCCAGAGTGTTGCGGATGCAGCGTTCCACGGGCAAGCGATGCTGGCACGCGGCCTTGCCCCGGTGCCCGGGGAAGACGGCCGGCTCGAAGGCTTGCCCGCGGGCAACCCGTTGCCGGGCGAATTGCGGGCAGACGGCAGCATCGATTTTCACGAGCGCCACTTCCTGGTGCCGAAGACCTCAGGCCAACCGATCGCTCGCGTCGTCGCGCCAACGCCCGGGTGCGCCGGTCGCGACGTGCACGGTGCCGTGCTCGCGCCGAAACCAGGCAAGGCCTTGGCCACCCGCTTTGGCGCCGGCATTCGCGTCGACGGCGAGCGCTTGCTGGCCACCCGCAGCGGGGTGTTGCTGCAGGACGGTCGCCAGATCGATGTGGTGGCCCTCTATGAGCATGGGGCCGATGTCGACCTAGCGAGCGGCAACCTGCACAGCGACGGTTCGATCGTGGTGCGCGGCGATGTGCAACTCGGCATGAACGCCAACGCCCAGGGCGATCTGCACGTGCTGGGTTCGGTGTTCGATGGCTGCGTACAAGCGGGCGGCAGCCTGCGCATCGACCAAGGCGTGCAGGGAATGCATGCCGCCGCCCGCGCCACGCTCGATGTCGCCTGTCGCCACGCGACCTCGGCTTCGCTTGAGGCGGGCGGCAACGTCGTGGTCGGCGACCAGGCAACTCACTGTCGTATCCGCGCCAATCAACTGCTCGCGCACAGTGGCCGCGGCACGGTGTTCGGCGGGGAGGCGCGCGTGACACAGCGCATCTCGGTCCGCACAGCCGGCACCGCCAACGGCGCCGCCACGCACTTCGTGGTCGGCGACATGCTGGCAGGCATCGCCAACTTGGTGCGCACAACCAACCACGAAAGCAAGGTCGCCGAACGCGCGCAGCAAGCGCTGGCGGCAAATGGCAAGAGCCCCGGCAAGGCAGAGCGAGCTGGCCTCCGGGTCGGCGACGCCACCCTTGAGGAACGCTTGCGGCTGCGCCAGCAACAACGCGAACTGCTGCAGACCGCGCAGATCGAAGTGATCGACACCTTGCACGTCGGTGTGCGTCTGACATTCGGCGAACGCTCGTGGATCAACGACAGCACCCGCAAGGGTGTTCGCTATCGATGGTCCGCGAACGACGACACCACGATCGAAGAGGCGCTGCCATGACCGAAAACTTGCACCACTTGCGCGCTCGCGAAGTGATGAACACCAACGTGCAGTGGACCACCGCACACGAGAACCTGCGGGTCGCCGGCGAACATATGGCATCCCACGGCATCCGGGCGTTGCTCGTTGCCGGTGACGACCCCGGCGATCTGCCTGGCATCATCACCAGCAAGGACATCGTCAATCTGCTGGGCAGCCAGGATCCAGCCGTGCTCGGCGAACTGCGCGTCAGCGACGTCATGACTCGGCCCGCGATCTGTGTGCCCGCGCAGACCAACCTGCGCGACTGCATCAACCTGATGCGCATGGGTGGCGTGCGACGCATGCCAGTGCTCGACGGCACCACCGTGATCGGTGTGCTCAGCACCTCCGACATCTTCGCGCGCGCGCTGCGTCGCCCGTAAGGCGCGCACTCGTCGTTCAGCCGGTGCCGCCGCCGCGCGCATCGGTGGCTTTGGCGCGCCAAGCCTCGGCGCGCTCGATCTGCGCAATCGCTTCGGCTGGGGTTGCCGCCACCGACCACAGCCCCCGGAAGTGCTCCTGGATGAAGCCCTGTTGCAGCCCGCGCTCGAGCATGTCGAGCAACGGTTGCCAGTAGCCCATGGTGTTCAACACGATCACCGGCTTGCCATGAAAGCCGAGCTGCTTGAACGACAGGATCTCGAGCAACTCTTCGAGCGTGCCAAGCCCTCCCGGCAGCGCGATGAAGCAATCGCCACCTTCGTCGAGGCCGCGCTTGCGCGAGCGCATGTCCTGCACCGACGCCATTTCGTGCGCCGCTTCGCAGTGCACGTTCTTGTCGATGAACTGCTGCAATATGACACCTAGCGTGCGCCCACCGGCACTTCGCGCGCCGCGCGACACCGCCCCCATCAGGCCAAAGCGACCGCCGCCCCAGACAAGATCCCAGCCGCGCGCGCCGATGAGTCGGCCCAGTTCTTCGGCGACCACGCCGTAGGCACGATCAATGCGTTCGCTGGACGCCGCATACACCGTGACCCGGAACGGGCGCGACGTCGACGCCGCGTTCACAGCCGGTTGCCTGCAGCCAGCCAACGATCCAGCAACATCAAGCCCACCATCGACTGGCCGTCGCCGAGTTCTTGTTCCATCAACAACCGCCGCGCGTCCAAGAAGGGCATCCGGTGCGCGGTGATGCGTTCGCTCGGCTCAAGGTCTTGCTGCTCGATGCGAAGCCCGCGCGCGAGGAAGACGTGGCAGACCTCGTTCGACACACCCTTGTACGGGGCGAAGCGACCGAGCGGCGTCCACTCGCTGGCGACGACACCAGCTTCTTCGTGCAGCTCCTTCTGCGCGACGAGCTGGGCCTGCTCGCCAGGTCGCATGCCGCCAATCGGAAACTCCCACAGATCCGTCGCCAACAAGTAGCGGTGCACGCGGACCAACATGGTGGAGCCGTCGTCAAACACCGGGATCGCCGCGCTGCTGCCCGGCATGTCGATGTAGTAGTAAGTGCCCTCGCTGCCATCGGCCTGCACATACCGGTCGCGGCAGTAGCGATGCCAAGGGTTGTCGACCAGCACCTCGCGCGACAACCGGGAGAACGGTGTGAACGATCGGCGCTGGTTCATCGACTGATCGAGAAGTAGAGCTGCCGACGATCGTCGCTCTCTTCGTAGAGCCACGGCCAGCCGAGGTCGAGCGCGATGGGGATCTCGAGCAGCGGGATCTCGATGCGCAGGCCGATACCCGAGGCCGCGCGCACTTCGCGAAACGTCGAGTCGCTAGGGGACAGGCCGAGCAGCCCAATGTCGGTGAACACCAGCCACCGCAGCAGTTCGCGGTCGCGCACTTCGCCTTCGAGTCGCGTCGCGATCAACGGGAAGAACACTTCTGCGGTCGCGGTGTAGGTCGCTTCGCCACCGATCGGACGACCGAACTGCTTGGGGCCAGCGCGCCGGAAGTCGAAGCCACGCAGATTGGGGCCGCCGAGGTAGAAGCGTTCGGTCAAGAAGACGTCATCGCTGCCGCCGAACTCGTTCGCAAAGCCAACGAAGTGCTCGAGGTGCAACACCGTGCGATGCCCCATCTCGTTCTCCGTCACCGGCACGTAAAGGTGCGCGGCGTGGGTCCACTTGGTCAGGCTCTCTTCGCCACCGAACGGCCCGCCGACAATGTCCCACGACAGACTGAGGTCGAAGCCGGCAGTCGGACGCAAGGGATCGTCGTAGTCGCGGTAACGGGCTGACAGGCGCCCGCCGCGCAATTCGGTCTGGCCTTCGGCATCGAACGCCAAAGACGTCGCGTCGGAGGCCAGCGCATCCACTTCCACTGACTCTTGGCGCACGGAGATGCCGGCGTTGAAGTGGTCAGTGAAGTTGCGCGACAGGCCGACCTCCGCCCCCAGCACGTCCGACGTGTAGCCATCGGGCAAACGTCGGATCAGGCGGCGACCACTAACGCGCAGCTCGTGCGTATCGAGGAACTGGCGAAACACGTCGGGCTCGACGAAGGTCAACTGAAACTGGCTCTGGCGACTACCCGGTGCCAGCAACATGCCGAAGTTCTGGCCGCCCCCGTGGAACGCCTGGTTGTCGAGAATCTCGGAGATGACGGTGATCGGGTTGGGGCTGCTCGGCGGGTTCCACAGATCGAAGTTGCTCTTGTTGTAGGTGATCTGCGCCTGCACGCCCTGGCCCGTGCTGATGCCAACACCCCAACGCAGCTGCCCCGTCGGCCCGTCCGTCACATCGAGCCCAAGGTCGACGTAGTCAGGTTCGTTCGCCACCGGTTCGATCTGCAGCCGCGGCCCGATCAGCGTCGTCGGGTCCTGGAAGAAGCGCGTCTGCTCGATCGCTCGCTGCGATCGCTTCACTTCGACCATGTCGATGCGGTCGCCGGGCAACACCCGAAAGCGGCGGCGAATGACGTGGTCGCGTGTGAAGCGATTGCCGCGGATGACGACGTCCCGCAGCTTCTTGGCAACGCCTTCGCTGACCTGGAAGACGACATCGACCTCCGGCGTCACCACCCCATAGGTCTCGCCCGGAGTGAACACCTGACAACCCTGCGGGCGGTTGATCATGCCCGGATAGTTCCACGGCGGATGGCCGCGGCGACCGTAGTAGTCCTGGATCGCCAGCACGTCGCGCTGCAGCGCGTCGTGATCGTAGAACTCGCCCGGCGTCACCTTCACTTCGCGCGCGATGTCACTCGCTTGGTAGAGCGGTGCGGTGGTCAGCGGCTGCTGATTGGCATCGACGTGCTCGATCCGCAGGGAACGAATGCGATAGCGCGGGCCTTCGACAATGACGAACGACAGGTCCGCTCGCGTGCGATCGTGCGTGAAGCGCACATCGGCGACATCGACCGTCGCATCGAGAAAGCCGCGGCTGCGATAGAACAGGCGCAGGCGATCGAGGTCTTCGTCGAGCACTTCGCGGCTGTAGACGCCACCGCTGACGAGCCCGCGCCGCGGATCACTCTCGATGCGAGCTTCGCGCACCAGATACGTGTCGACGCCGAACATGCCGAACACTGGATCGGCGGCAAACGACGCATTGCCGAGGAACAACAAGTTGCCGACGGTCACCGCTGGCCCCTCATCGATTCGAAACCGCAAGCTGCGCAACGGCTGCGCCGACTTCGCCCGGCCCTCAGCCGCCGTCGGCGCATCCGGCAATGGCAGGTCCTCGATGGCAACGCTGCAAAACGCGTAGCCATCGCGGCGATAGCGAGTCATCAGCACCTTGCGCATCGCCTCGGCTTCGGTGCGCGTCACCTGCCGATCGGGATACAGCCCAAGCAAGCCATCGACGGTGAACCGGTCCAAGTGATTGAGGCCAACGAACTCCACGCCGGCGTAGACCTCGACCTCCAACTCCACGAAGAACGTGATGGCGATCTCGCCGTCGACTTCCGCGCCAAAGGCGCTGACAACCACGCGCCGCTCGCTCCAGAGGTTGTTGCAGTCGGCGGTGACCTTGCGCGCTTCGAATGGCTGGCCGACTCGCGTCTGCAAGCCGCGCACATACGACTCGGCCGCGGCCGGATCGAGCTGGCTCGGCGCCACCCCCGCCTTGCCGGACTTCACGAACACCAGCGACCGCACCGGCTTTTGGTGCATCTTGCGCACCGCTTCATCGAGCACGATCTCACCACCTTCCTGTGGCGGCGTGTCGATGCGGCTGCCGTCGATGCGGCTGCCGTCGATGCGGCGGCCGGGCTCTTGCGGCGTGACCGTCTGCGCGTGCAAGGTGCTGGCGGCGACCGCCTGCACAATGCCCAACAGCAACGCCGGCCCCAGCCACCCAAAGCGCGGGCGGCCAGGACGGCGGTCACTGCATCGGTTCAGCCCGTCTGGTGTAGTTCTCAAAACGCATGTACTCGCGGAAGAACCGCAGCACGACTTCGCCGGTCGGGCCGTTGCGCTGCTTGGCGATGATGATCTGCGCCAAGCCAGCATTCTGTTCGGTCGGTTTGTAGTAGTCGTCGCGGTGCAGCAAGACAATGACGTCGGCATCCTGCTCGATTGCCCCCGACTCACGCAAGTCACTCATGCGTGGCTTGTGGTCGTCGCGGTTCTCGACGTCGCGGTTGAGCTGCGATAGCGCGATCACCGGGATGGAAAGCTCGCGCGCAATGCTCTTCAAACCACGCGAGATCGCGGAAATCTCCTGCTGACGGCTCTCGAAGCGGCCGCCGCCGGACATCAGCTGCAGGTAGTCGACAACCACGAGGTCGATCTTGTTCTTCTGCTTGAGTCGGCGGCACTTGGCCCGCAGCTGGGTGATCGAGATGCCTGGCGTGTCGTCGACGAAGATCGGCGTTTCGTAGAGCCGGGCCGCTTCCTCTTGCAACCGCTTGTACTGCTGGTCGGTGATGCGGCCGCGGCGCATCGCCTGGCCGTCGATCTGCGCCCGGCAACACAGCATGTTCTGGATGATCTGCTGGTTCGACATTTCGAGCGAGAAGAACGCCACGCAGGCGCCTTTGCTGGCTGAGCGCTCGGTCAGGTTGAGGGCGAACGTCGTTTTGCCCATCGAGGGGCGCGCCGCGATGATGATCAACTCGCCCGGCTGCAGGCCGCCGGTGATGTCGTTGAGGTCGTAGAAGTCGGTGTCGAGCCCGGTCAAACGGCCGTCACGTTCGCGCAGGCGATCGATGCGTTCGAAGGTCGACTGCAACACGTCGGCGATGCTGACCGCGTCGCCACTCTTGTCCATTCGCGAGATTTCGAAGATCTGCCGCTCGGCTTCGTCCAGCAGCTCCTTGGCGTCCATCTCGTTGTCGTAGGCGCGACGAGCGACATCGAGGCAGGTCTCCAGCAGCTTCCGCTGGATCGCCTTCTCGCGCACGATCTCAGCGTGGTAGACGACACCGGCCGCCGTCACCACGCTCTCCATCAGATCGAGCAATTGTTCGTGTCCGCCAGCTTCCTGCAGCCGCCCGCTGCGCGACAGCTCCTCGCCAACCACGATGGGGTCGGTGGCGTGGCGACCGTTGTAGGCGCCGACAATCGATTGAAAGATCAGCTGATGACGAGGCAGGTAGAAGTCGTCCGGCTTGAGGAACGTGACGTCCACCACCGCATCGGAGTGCAGGAGCAACGCCCCGAGCACCGATCGTTCGGCCTCGAGATTCTGCGGCACACCGCGCCCATCAAAGGTCTGCTTGAAATCCACCATGCATCACCGCCCGAGTCTTCCTTAGCAACCACGTTGGAGACCGCAAGCCAACGCTCTGTGGAGAACCTGTCAGCAATCGTGGAGTGAGTGGGGATGACGCGCCACGAGCCGCTCCACCGCGAGCCTGCACGCACTCGCAAGAAATCTGCACTCGAACGGGCAGATCAACCGAGCACGCGACCATGCGTCGCGTCGCCTTCGAGGGCGATCACGCCGCGGGCCGCCAGCTCGATCAACAACTCTGAGGCCCGCGCGTAATCGATGCGCAGCTTGCGTTGCAGCAACACCACGCTGGCACGGCGCGATCCCGTCACGACATCAATGGCTTCCTGCACCAAGCCTTCCTCGAGCTGAGCACCAAACAGCTGCTGCTGCTTGCGCGGCGACTCTGGCCACCCATCCGTCACCGGCTCCTGTGCTGGCGCTGGCGCTGGCGCTGGATCCGGCCTCGGGATCGTCACCATGCGTTCGACCGGCGGCGGTAGCTCGTCTGGCCAGACCGAACCAGGATCGAAGGCAGTTGGCGAAGACTCACCGTCGACAGGCTCGGTGTTGGTGTCAGCAACCGAACTCTCGCCGATCGTCCCTGCCAACTCAGCGACCGGTGAAGGTGCCGCGCTTGGCTCGACTTCGACTGGCGAATCCACCGCCGCCACACCTTGCAAATCGGGCGCCACGACGACACTGAGTTCGGCCTCAACCACGGGCAGGACGGCGGAGATTTCAGGGTTGTCGATCTCCTGGCTCTCCGGCGCGGCGGGCACCCATTCGTCTTCGTCATGACGCCGCCAGGAACGTTCTTCGCGCCGCCGACGCCGCTCTAGGTACGAGGGGCTGGCGGACGGCTCGTCCGGATCGACTCCCTGCTGGTCGTTAGCAGCATGCGCTGGCGCCTCGTTCGCCGGGGCCTCGGTGGCCTCGTCAGCCAACGGCGCGACGGCAGGCGAGACGGCAGGCGAGATGGTCGGCGAGATGGTCGGCGAGACCACCGGCGCCGATTCAGCCAAGCCACGCAAGTGTTCCGTAACCGCATCTTCCACGCCGACATCCAGCAGCGGCCGCTGGCGAATTCGCATTCGCTCGAAGCTCTCGTGAAAGAGGTAGTCCGTGGCCAACAGCAAGGACGCGAAGGTGATGGCGCCGACGACAATCAGGCTCGGCAGGTAGCCGAACGCCCCGACCAACGTCTCCGCAAACCAGGCCCCGATCGCGCCCTTGTGCAAGTCGGGCGAAACCTTGCCATCGCCGAGGTTGAGAAAGATGCCGAGCATCACCGCCATCGCCACCAAGCGACCAAGGCGCGATAGCGGGCGATCGAGCTTGCCGACCACCAGCCAGATCGTGCTCCACACGATCACGAAGAAGAAGAACATCACCGCCGGGGCAAACCCGACCATGCGGTAGAGGCCGGCATAGAACTGCTGCAGCGCCGAGCGGACCTCGAAGACTTGCTGATGCAGGTGGTAGTAAACCAGCGCCGACAGCGACAACGCCGCGATCCCCATTGGGATGAATGGCCACAGCCACTCGGCGACGGTGCGCGATGGACGAGAGAAGTCCGGTGAAGCCAGCGAATTCACGGTCATGCGCCCCTCCAGGCGGTTGCTCAGCGTTCGTCCGGCGCCACCGAACGGAACACTAGGAATCTACAGCGCTGCCTAGCACGCCACAAGCGATGGGACGGCGTCAGCGAGAGCCCTCCGCGTCGGGAGCTGCGGCTTCGCCTTCCCCCACGGGCCCAACCTCGCCGTCGGGCATCACCGTGGCCGGGTCCACAACATCCTCAGCAGCCGCCGCGGCTTCGTCGCCGCCGCCCTCGTCCGGCGGCGCTTCCTCGGCAAGTGCTTCACGCTGCTCTTCGCGGGCCCGCCACTCTTCGAGCGTCAGTAGCACCTCACGCGACTTACTGCCGACGAAAGCGCCGACGATGCTGTCCTCTTCCATCAGCTCAAGCAAGCGCGTCGCCCGCGTATAGCCGACCGCGAGGGCGCGCTGCAGCAGGGTCGCCGAACCGCGCTGTTGGCCGAGGATGATCTCGACCGCTTCGCGGTAGCGTTCATCCCGATCGGCGATGGCGGGCCGCGAACTGCTCTGCGTCTGCATCAACGCCGCCGTGAACTGCGGCTCCTGGCCGTGTTCCTCCAAGAACCGCACGACCGCCTGCATTTCATCGTCCGCCACGAACGTGCCCTGCGCCCGCATCAACGCCCCACCCCCCGGCGGCATGTAGAGCATGTCGCCAAAGCCGAGCAGCTTCTCAGCCCCATTGGCGTCGAGGATCACGCGCGAATCAATGCGCCGATTGACCTTGAAGGCGATCTGGCACGGCAGGTTGGCCTTGATGATGCCGGTGATGACTTCACTGGATGGGCGCTGGGTAGCCAGGATGACATGCATGCCGACGGCGCGCGACTTCTGGGCCAGACGTTGGATCAGCTCCTCGATTTCGTTCTGCGCCACGTTCATCAAGTCGGCGAACTCGTCGATGACGATGACGACGTACGGCAACTGCACCCGCTCGGGGTCGGGTTCGCGCTGCAAACGCTTCGCGAGCTCTTGCTGACCGAGGCGGTTGTAGTTGCGAATGTGGTTGACGCCGGCTCCCGACAGCAGCGCGTAACGGTTCTCCATCTCGTCGACTGCCCACTGCAGCACGCCGGCAGCCTTCTTCATGTTGGTGACAACATCGCAGCACAGGTGCGGCACCCGCTTGTAGGCCTGCAACTCCACCATCTTCGGGTCGACCAGGATCAACTTCACCTGACTCGGCGTGCGCGTCATCAGGATCGACAGCAAGATCGTATTGATGCACACCGACTTGCCCGAACCCGTGGTGCCGGCGATCAGCAAGTGCGGCATGCGCGCCAGGTCTTCGACGATCGCATTGCCAGCGACGTCCTTGCCAAGGTAGAGCGGGATCGCCAGATCCTCGGAGCGACCGAACTGGTCGAGCAGATCGCGCATGAACACTTTCTGGCGTTCGGCGTTCGGCACCTCGATGCCAATCGTGTCCTTGCCGGGAATGGGCGCCACGACGCGCACCGACACCGCCTTCAGGGCCGCCGCGAGGTCGGACTCGAAGCCGGCGATCTTGTTGACGCGGATGCTCTCGTCGAGGCGCAGTTCATACTGTGTAACGGCCGGGCCGACCGAGGCCTCGACCACCACCGACTGGATGCCGAAGTTCGCCAACTTGTTGACGATCGCTTGCCCACCCTTGGCCAACATGTCGGACGTGACGGTCGCGTCGTTGAGTGCGGGCTCCTGAAACAACTCGATCGGCGGGAACGGGTAGTCCTCAAACGGCAACGTGCTCTGGCCGGCCGGCTTCTTCGGTTTCGGCTTCGGCGGCTTCGGCTTCGGCGGCTTTGGCTTCAACACCACGATCGGCATTGGCGGCGGCGTTACCGGTGCGGCCGCGACCGCGGAGCTGTGGTCGACGCTGTCGCCCACGTCCTCTTGCTGGCGTGAACTGCCCACGACGTCCTCGTCGTCCACCAATGCAGGGATCACCACAATCGGCTCGCTCGCCGCATCCTTGCTCGCCTCCATGTCCTCGCTAGCGGCCGAACGGCCGCGTCGACGCCGGGACGCGCCCTTGCGGTCGTCATCCGGGCCCGCGGCCACAGCCAGTTCGCTCGGTCGGATGTCGTCACTGGCTTCGTCGGTGTCGTTCGGACTCGGGCGCTTCGTCGCCGTCGCGATCTCGTCACCGGGCAGCTCAATCGCATTGCCCGGCGTCGCCCCCGACTTGTCATCGGCAAGCGCACGCCGCCGCCGCTTCGGCAGCACGTCATCCTCTTCGTCCAGCATCGCGCCACCGCCGACCGCAGCAGCGGCAGGTCGGCGCAGCAGTCGACGCCACAGCGCCTCCATGCCAGCCACGGCCCGCAGCACCAACTGCGAGAACAACCACTCGGTGGCGATCATCAGAGCCATCACGGCACCGAAGATCACCAGCAACAATCGGCCGGTGCTGCCAAACCCCGCTTCAAGCCGCGGCGACACCGTGTGCCCAAACACGCCACCAGCCCCCCATGGAGTGGTCGCGCTGACACCGGCCTGGCCGTCACCACCCGCGAACAGGATCGACAGCATCGCCGCGAACACCACGGTGCCGAGCGCCTTGATGGTCGGGCGTTGCAGCGGGCGACCGACGAACAGCCACAGCGCGCTGCACAACAGCATGGCGAACGGGACCCAGCCGGCGAGCCCGAGCGACCGCGTGAAGCCATGCGCCAGGTGGTAGCCAATGGCACCACCAAGGTTCTGCATGCCTCCCGTCGGGATCTCGGCGTCGAGGTTGGCCTTGCTGAACGTCGCCAGACACAACATCGCGTACAGCGCGAACCCGCATAGGGCCAACGCCACCACTTCCCGCGCGCGCTGCGACAAGCCCGGTGGCCTGACGTCGTCCAGCGGCACGTAGCGGTTGGCGCGCTTCTTCGGCGGCGCCTCGGACTCTTTGTTTTCGCTCTTGCTCACTTCGATTCCCTCATCCGCCACAGGTGCAGAGCCACCGTGACGATGTGCGTCGCGGCAGCTTCTTTGTTGAGTCGAGGCAGCGGCTCGTCGCGGCCATCGGCATGGCACAGAACGAACTCCGCTGCGGTATTGCCAATCGTGTCGTGCAGGTTGACGACGACGAGATCGAGCCCCTTGCGGCGCAGCTTCTCGCGGCCGCGCACGATCGCCGCCGGCATGCCCGCGGCGCTGGACTCGAGGGCGAAGCCGACCACCACACGGTGACGCTTCTGCGCCGCGAGCCCCGCGACGATGTCAGGATTCGGTACCAGGTCGAGGCGAACCGCGCCTTCCACGCGTGCTGGCTTACCGAGCGAACGCTGCTGCGGGCGCCAGTCGCTGACCGCTGCGGCCGCGATCACGATGTCACAACTGGCGAACGCGCGTTCAGCGGCAGTTTGCATCTCCAACGCCGAAACCACCGGCACCACAGCGACCTCGCTAGGTGGTGTGCGTTCGATGGGGCCGAGCACCAAGGTGACGCTGCAACCCGCCTGGCGGGCCGCCTGCGCCAAGGCGCACCCCATGCGTCCCGAGCTGCCATTGCTCAGGAATCGCACGTCGTCGAGGTACTCGCGGGTCGGACCCGCCGTGATCAAGATGGAGACCATACCCCCGTCGAACAGCGGCCTTCTGGGCCGCAACCGCCAGCCGTCCTATCGTAGTAACACGAGCGGCGCGGGGGAGAAAAAACATCGAAGGCCTTCTAAGACCGTTGCCCACCAAAGCCGCCCGCAACCATCCGTTCGCCTTGCAGAACCAAGCCTTCTATCGCTCGACGTCGTCGCTGTGCCTCTTGGCACTCGCTGCTTGCTGGTCCCCGAGTGCCAACAAGGAGTCGGCCGATGAGCAGGTCTATTCGATCCTCGACGAAGTCGCGCAGAAGGTCAGCGGGACAACCACCGCGGAGCGACCCAAGTTCGCCGTCGAACGGCCTGTTGACACACTGCGCGAAAAGCTGGTCGCCACCAAGCAACCAGTGAACCTGTCGTTGGCGCAGGCCTTAGATGTCGCCGCCGAGAACAGCCGCGACTTCCAGCGGCAGAAGGAACAGCTGTATCTGGCGGCGCTGAGCCTGACGCGCAGCCAACATGACTTCGCTTGGCGGTTTGGCGGCGGCGGCGAAGGGGAAGTGAGTGGCGAGTCAGACACCAGCGCCGATGCACGGCTCGGCAACGACCTGGGGGCCAGCGCAACCAGTGTGGCCGGCACGCGCGTGGTCGCGAGCTTCGTCAACACCTTCCTGCGCTCGGTGATCTCGGGCGGCAGCTTCGACGGCAGCTCGATCCTCAACCTGACTCTGACCCAACCGCTGCTGAGTGGTGCGGGGCGCCGCATCGTGCGCGAGCCGCTGACGCAATCCGAACGCGACGTCATCTACGCGATGCGCAGCTTCGAACGTTTCCGCGCCGACTTCGCAGTCACCATCGTCAGCGACTACTGGAACGTCGCGGCGCAGATGGCCGACCTCGTCAACGTCGAAGCCAACTACCGCACCTTGCGCCAATCGCGCGAGCAAATCGAAGAGCTGTTCGACGCCGGGCGTCGCACCATCACGGACCTCGGCCGCGCCAAGCAGAGCGAGTTCTCCGCTGACGCCCAGCGCGTGGCGGCCAAGAACCGGCTGCAGGGTGCCCTGGATCGCTTCAAGCTCACGCTCGGCCTGCCCATCACGGCTCAGCTCGAACTCGATCCGAAGGAGATCGAGAAGTTGAACGCGCAAGGCGTCAGCGAAGTGACACTGACCGAAAACTCGGCCCTCGACCTCGCCCTGCAACGGCGTTTGGACCATCGCACCGTCATCGATGAAGTCGAGGACGCCGGTCGCCGCATTTACGTCGCCGAGGATGCGCTGACGATGGCGCTCGACTTCACGGCAGCGCTCAACGTGCCCGCCGAGTCTGGCAAAGGACTCAATCTCGACTGGTCGCGCGTCAACTGGTCGGCTGGGTTCCAACTCGATTTGGCGCTCGACAAGTTGGCGGAACGCAACGCCTACCGCGGCGCGCTGATCAGTTTCGACCAGGCCGTTCGCTCGCGCGAAGAGAGCGAAGATCAGGTCGGCGCCGGCGTTCGCACGTCGTTGCGCAACATCCAGAGCGCCATCGACAGCTTCCGCATTCAAACCGTCGCGGTCGAACTGGCGGGCCAGCGCGTCGAAGCAACGACTGACCTGTACGACGCCGGCCGCGTCGATGCGCTGGAGAAGCTCGACGCCCAAGACGCGCTGTTGCAAGCCCAACTCGAATTGACCGCCGCCATCGTCGACTACTCGATCGCGCGCCTGCAGTTGATGAACGACCTGGAAGCGATCGCCCTGCAACCAGCAGGGCTGCGCTTCGACCAATCGCTGCCGATCCCGCAAGCCAAGGCCGCGGAGTGAACATTCCCATGATCGTTTCCCGTGCTCGTTTCGCCGTCTTGATGCTCGCCGCCGGTCTCGCCAGTTGCAGCAATGGCGACGGCACGCCGCCCGCTCAGGACCCCAACCACTTCCTCGTCAAGCGCGAAGAACTGCCGATCACCGTGCGCGAAAACGCGGAGCTGCAGGCGCTGCGCGAGACGATCGTTCGCTCCGAAGTCGAAGGCCAATCGACGATCATTTTCATCGTGGCCGAAGGCACGCTGGTGAAGAAGGGCGAGAAGCTGGTCGAACTCGACGTCAGCGAACTCGTCGAGAAAGCCTCCACGCAAGAGATCTCCGTCGAGAAGGCACACAGCGCCCACGAACAGGCGCGCACGCAAAAGGACATCCTTGAGAAGGAGCTGACGACCAAAAGGAACACGGCCAAGTCCCAGCTCGAGATCGCGCGCATGGACCTCGAAAAGCTGCTTGGTGCAAGTGGCGGCAAGGGCTCTGAGGGCAAGAACGCGGACATGGTGCGGCGCTTGCGCGACTTGGTGTCGGAACCAGCCGGCGAACCGACCGCGACGGAAGCCAACGCCCAGAGCGGTCCGGCGGCCCCGCAGGGCATCGTCGCCCGCATCAACCCGCACAACTACGTCGGCCTGATCGACAAGGTCGTGCAGCTGCTCGACGTTCCCGTCGCTGCCGGTGAGCCCGATGCGCTCGATCGCGACATGGGCGAGATGGCCAACAAGATCCTGCAGCAAGCCGACCAGATCCGCCTCGCGATGGCGGAGCTCAAGGTCAAGGAAGACACGGTCTCACACAGTCGTCGGCTCGCCGGCAAGAAGTTCATCACGCGCAACGAACTCGAACGCGACGAGCTCTCCTACCAGAGCCAAGCGAGCAAGGTCACCATCGCGTGGAACGATCTCGAGCTGCTGGTCAACTACACGCTGAAGACCAGCCGCATCAAGATGACGCAGGACTTCGAGAATGCTTCGCTGGAACTCGAGCGCGTTGATGCGAGCAACGACGCCGAACGCAAGAAGATGCAATTCGACGTCGAGGCCAAGGAGAAGGAGTACTCGCTCGCCAAGGAGCGCCTCGACAACCTGCAACGCCAGATCACGAGTGCGGTCATCCTCGCCCCCACGCCAGGCACCGTCGTCTACGCCCGCATCGACCGCAATCGCGGTGGCGGCGAAGCCGTGCGCGAAGGTGTGCAAGTGCGTGAACGACAAGAACTGATCAGCCTGCCGGACACCACCAAGATGCGCTGCGTGATCAAGGTGCAAGAAGCCCAGATCGACAAGGTCACCCGCGGCCAGCCGGCCTTCGTCAGCGCCGAGGCATTCCAAGGCGAGACCTTCACCGGCCGCGTCACCAGCGTCGCGCCCGTAGCCGACAGCAATAGCGGCTGGATGACCAGCGATCGCAAGGTCTACACAACCGTCGTCGAGCTCGACAGCGACAACCCCGAGGGCCGCCTGCGGTCCCGCATGGCCGCCAACGTGACGATCATGGTCGACGTGATCAAGGACACGCTGCCAGTGCCGCTGCAAGCCATCTTCCGCGACCGTTCCGTCAACTACGTGTGGCGCCTAGAGGCCGGGGGCCCCAAGGCCGTGCCGATTCAGTGTGGCCGCCAAAACACCGAGCGCGTCGAAGTGCTATCCGGCATCAGCGCCGGCGACACCCTGCTCTTGAAGGATCCGGCTGGTGTGCAACCACCGAAGTTCGAGCAGCCGGTGGTGCCGATCCCGGCCCCACTGAAGGAGACCGCCAACACCAATGGCGAAGGCGATGCCGCGAACGGCGACGCCGCGCGGCGACGCGGTCAAGGTACGGGCGGCATGAACCAGAAGCTCGCCGACATGACCGCGGAGGATCTGGCCAGCTACAAGGAGCGTCTCGGTGGCATGCAACGCATGATCGATGGCATGCGGGAGACGGGCAGCCTCGATGCCGCCAACGAAATGGAGACGGCGATCACGGCCCTCAAAGCGGCCCTCGACAAGAACGACCTCGTCGCTGGTCAGATCCAAAAGGACAAGCTCAGCTCGTTGATGCGCAACCGCGGCAATCGCCCAGGCGGAGCAAGCCCCGCCGAGCCTGGCGGCGATCGTCCGCGCCGCGGCAACGGCGAAGGTGGCAATGGCGGCGGCGGCGGCGGCCGGCGCGGCAACTGATCTGGATCCCCAGTGCAAACCACTTCGGAACGCGCGGTCATCGCCGAGTTCGTCGACGTGCATCGTCACTATGTGATGGGCAAGAACGTCGTGCGCGCCTTGAACGGCGTCTCGGTTCAGGTCAAGAAAGGCGACTACCTGTCGATCATGGGACGCTCCGGCTCGGGCAAGAGCACGATGCTCAACATCCTCGGCGGCCTCGATCGCCCGACCACCGGCCAGTACCGCGTCGGCGGGCGCGACGTCAGCCAGTTGAGTGACGACGATCTGTCCGACGTGCGCGGCCGCGAGATCGGGTTCATCTTCCAGTCGTTCAACCTGATCCCGCAGTTGAGTGTGCTGGAGAACCTCGAAGTGCCGCTGTTCTACCAAGGGCGAGTTGGCGCCGAATCACGGGCGAAGGCGGAGTACCTGGCCGAGCGCGTAGGCCTGGGTGGACGGCTCGAACACCGGCCGATGGAGCTTTCTGGCGGCCAGCAACAGCGCGTGGCGATTGCACGCGCCCTGATGAATGATCCGCTGTTCTTGCTCGCCGACGAAGCGACGGGCAATCTCGACAGCAACACCGAGAAGGAGATCCTCGACCTGTTCGATGACCTGCGCGCCGACGGCGTCACCATTGTCATCGTCACCCACAACCCCAAGGTCGCCGAACGCTCTGACCACACGCTTTGGCTGAAGGACGGCCAGGTCGAAAAGCTGGTCGACAATCGATTGGTCGACGGTCGGCTGGTCGACAATCGGCTGGTCGACAATCGTGGCGGCGCGGCAACGAACGGAGGCCACGCATGATTCGCGACACGATGCGAATGGTGAACTTGGGCTTGAAGAGCCTGATGCTGCACAAGCTGCGCAGCTCGCTCACCACCGCCGGCATCCTGTTCGGCGTGGCGTCGGTGATCGCGATGCTCGCCGTTGGTGAGGGCGCCTCCGCCGAGACGCTGAAGCAGTACCGCGAAATGGGCGTCACCAACGTGCTGATTCGCAGCAAGAAGCCCGAGGAGACCCAGCAATCGTCAACGACCAGCACGATGAGCGTGCTCGGCTACGGCCTCTTCTACCAAGAGGCCGATCGCATTCAGAACCTGCTGCCGACGGCGACGGTCGTGCGCGTGCGTGAATTCCAACGCGGCATCATTCGCGGCGAGAATTGGAGCAGCACGCTGATCGTCGGCACGGAAGTCGACTTCCTGCCGGTGACCAACATGAAGGTGGTCGAAGGCCGGTGGCTGACCGAACTCGACCAGCAACGCCAGACCAACGTGTGCGTACTTGGCGCCAGCTTGGCGAAGCAATTGTTCCCACTGGAGAATCCACTCGGTCACACCATTCTCGTCGGCATCGAAGACCGCTTCGAAGTCGTCGGCGTGCTGCAGTACCAAGGCCGCGCCGCCTCGCCCAACGGCACGACGCTCGACGAATGCGCGTTCATTCCACTCGCTAGTTCACGGCGGCGCTTCGGTGACACGGTGCGCAACCCCTCGACCAACCGCTACGAGAACGTTGAGGTGCACGAGATCAAGGTGAAGCTGCCGACGATGGACGAAGTCGTGGGAGCGGCGGCTGTGCTCGACTACATGCTGAAGCCAGCGCACGGCAACAAGAAGGATGTCGAGCTGACGGTGCCGCTCGAGCTGCTGCGCAAGGCCGAAGAGACCCAGCGCATGTTCAACCTGGTGCTGGCGGTGATCGCCTCGATCAGCCTGTTGGTCGGCGGCATCGGCATCATGAATGTGATGCTCGCGACGGTCACCGAGCGCACTCGCGAGATCGGCATCCGCCGCGCGCTGGGCGCCAAGAAGAAGCACATCGTGCAGCAGTTCCTGGTCGAAGCAGGCGTGTTGTCCGCCCTCGGCGGCATCGTCGGCGTCGGGCTTGGCATGGTCGTGCCGCTCGCGATCGAGAAGTTCTTCAAGCAGAACACCGACATCCTGCCGATCCACGTGCTGCTCGCGTTCAGCATCTCTGCCGCGGTCGGCGTGGTGTTCGGCCTCTACCCCGCCTGGCGCGCGGCCAACATGGATCCGGTCGAAGCCCTGCGCCACGAATAGGCAGGCGACTTCTCAGCTGCCGCGCAGCGCCTGCGGCACGATGGCCAGCAGTTCGCTCGGGAACGCATTCGCCGCGTCGGCTCGCAGCTCGGTCAGCCATTGCGCCATCGCACCCGATCGCTGCTGCGCAGCATGCACAGCCGCCGCCAAGCTGACGATCGTGACCGCTCCAAGTTCTTGATGTCGGCTGGTGTCGCTAGCAGCGGTCATGCGTGCGTGCCGGGCAACCAAGGCGCTGCGCAGCCAGAAATCGTCGACTCCACGTTCGATCAGCCATGCGAACGCTGCCGTTCCCGGGCACCCCTCATCGAGGATCGTCCCCAAGTCCGCCAGCAACGCGGCGCCACCAAGGTCCGGCAAGCTGCTGACGGGCCAGCCCGCCGCCCGCGCGAGAACGACGGCCAGCACGGCGATCGCGGTGCTACGGCGCAGCAGACCCTCGTCACGCTGCAGCAGCATCAACGGCTCCAGCCCAGCGGGCACCGCCAACAACCGCTCCACGACCTGCTCCACGACGAACTTTGCCGTCGAGGGCGCGACCCCCGGGATGCGCGGCAGATCCGCGATCAACCGATGTTGCAAGAACACCGACCGCAGGCGCGAGCCAGCATCCGGAGCAGCTCGTTCCTGGCGCCGCATCGGCGCAATCGGTTCGTCCGTCGCCACGACTCGCTTAGGCGCGCTGGCCGACGTGCTTCTCGACGAGTTCGATCAGCTCGTCCGGCTCGAACGGCTTGCGGAAGTAGTCGACCGCGCCCATCTCGGCACTCTTCTGGTGGCCGCGCGAGTGTTCACGGGCCGTGAAAATAACGACGGGAATGTTCGCCGTCGCGGTATCGCGCTTGAGCCTGGTCAACGTCTCCCACCCATCGATGCCCGGCATCATGATGTCGAGCAGCACGAGGTCTGGAGTTTGCGACTTGGCTTTGGCGATACCGTCTTCGCCATTGGTCGCCGATTCGACGCGGAAGCCTGCCGCTTCGAGCACCATCTGGGTGGAGACGATGATCAGCTTCTCGTCTTCGATGATCAGAACGGTTCGTTGCATGACTGTGCTCATTACTTGACTGCGGATGCGACAGCGGCGACCACGCCCTGCCGATGAAGTGGCAGGACAAAGGAGAAATCGGCACCTTGACCCAGTTGGCTGGAGACTTCGATGCGACTTCCGTGTGCTTCGATGATCCCTTTTGCGACAAACAGGCCAAGACCAGCCCCACCGTGGTGGCGCGTAAGAGGGTCTTCCACCTGGAAGAACTTCTCGAAGATGCGCCGGTGGTAGCGAGGGTCGATGCCAATGCCGTCGTCGGCGACCCGGAATCGCAGGCTGGAGCCCAAACGCTCGATGCGAACGGCCACTTGCCCACCATCGCGAGCGAACTTGACGGAGTTCTCGACCAGCGCCTGGCAGGCCCGACGCAAA
The DNA here is from genome assembly GCA_947444055.1 of Planctomycetota bacterium. Classification (GTDB taxonomy): domain Bacteria; phylum Planctomycetota; class UBA1135; order UBA1135; family UBA2386; genus UBA2386. The sequence goes on along the minus strand of CANEYR010000002.1, from coordinate 63,891 downwards.
TCCGCTCGGTCGGCGAAGAGGTCCTCGTTGTTCTCGTCGATCGCGAGCGTGAGCGCGATCCGGCGATCGCGCGCCGGCTGCTCGAACGGCACCAGCAGGCCGGTCGCCAAATCTGTGACCGAGAACACCTCGCGGTCTTGCCCGTAGTCGGCCGACTCCAGATTGCCGAGGTTGATCAACTTGTCGATCTGGTGTTCGAGCCGGATCGATTGCTCGCGAATCGACTCGCAGACACGCATCTGACGGTCGCTGAGCGCGCCAAGCGTGCCCTTGGTCATCATGGTGGCGAACGTCTTGATGCCGGTCAGCGGCGTGCGCAGCTCGTGGGCGACGATCGACAGGTACTGGTTCTTGAGTTGGTCGGTCTTGAACTCGGCGGTCACATCCCGCAACACCGTCAGCACACCGGCGGGCTCGCCGCGGTAGTCGTGCACGCGGCTCGTCATGCACTTGATGTAGAGCAGATCCTGCTCGGTGTGGTGCACTTCGACAGTCTGGGCAACCTCCTTCTGCGTGGTCATGCGCGCATGATCCGTCGCAATCGTCTGCAGCAGGTCGCGGCGTCCTTGCAAGGCAGCGATCGGTTTGCCGATCGCGACGAAGGACTTGGCGCCAAGCAAGTCCTCGGCCACCGGGTTCATCAACGTGACGTTGCCACCACGATCGACGAACACGATGCCATCCATGATGTTGGTGATGATGGTCATCATCCGGGAGAGGTCGAGGAAGTAGGTCTCTTGGTTCTCTTGAAAACGCTCTGACTGCCGCGAACAGCGCAGCCGCAGATCGTCCGCTTGGTAGCGCAAGCGGCGGGTCTCTTCCCGCGCGTGCGCGCTGCGTCGGCGCCGCCCTTGCACGCACGTGAGCAACTCTTGCAGTGCGCTTGGGTCGGTGTCTGTGGACAACACTCCGAGGCACCCAGCACGCATGGCCAGCATCAACTGGGCCGCGCTCGGGGCCGCCTCGGCCCACAACAGCAGCTCGGTACCGTTCTCAAACGCGGCATCGGCCAGTGCCGACGGAGTCTCCGGGCACGGCAGCACCACCGCGTCCCAGGAGCCAGCCTGGATCGTCGCCAACGACGAAACCATGGGCGCAACCGTGACGCTGCCGCCGGACGCCAGGATGCGATCGCGCAGCTTGCCGCTGCTACGGCCGTCGCCCTCGACGATCAGGATGCTCGCACTGATAGCCATGGTTCGCGGCGGCCGAAGGAAGGCACAACGAAGCGACCTCGTGTGCTCACGACGGAAGTCAGCGAAGGGCTACTTGCCGCCCTTGATCGCCGCCAACGCGTCGTCTTCCTTGTCGTAGATCGCCAAGTGCTTCGAGATCCGCATGATCTCAAAGATCTTCACGATGAACGGCTTGATGTTGCTCAGGTAGAGCTTGCAGTTGCGCGACGACGTCACGTTGTTGGCCACAATGATCAGGCCAACGCCGCACGAGTCGATGATCTTGACGTTGTCGAGGTTCAGCACGAAGTGCTGGTAACCTTCCTCGATCTTGCCGTTGATCGTCTCCTTGAGCGACTCCTTCAAGGAGTCTGTGACGTAGAAGTTCAGACTGCGATCGTTGAAGGAGATGATGACGGTCTTGTCGTCCTTAAGGGCGGTGACCGACAGTCCTTGACTCTTCTTCCCGACGATTTCCATGACTTACCTCGGTGAACGCGCGCCCGGTTCAACGAGCACGTGCCTGCCGTCCATCGGTCGAAGATCCCTGTCAGGTTGAGCGTCGCCGTGAAAAAATGGCGTAGCAAAGTGCGCCGCTGACCGAGTTCCCCGAGCAGTCACCCCTCCGCGAACCCCATCGCATCGGCTGCCTGGTAGCGGACCGCCACATTGCAGCGCCCGATGTCGGCTAGCAGCCGCGGGCTCTTCTTGAGCCCCAGCAAGTTGGCCTTGTTGGCGACGCTGGTCACGGTTCGGCCGAGAACGCGCGCCACCTCCAGGTTGTCGTGCTCGCAGTAAACCCGGCGCAGCGTGTCAACTTGCTCTGGTGACCACCGCGGCATCCGGCGTCTCGCGGCTGCAGTTACGGCGGCGGCGTCGACGCCACCGAGCGACCGCAGAGCCTGCAGGGCCGCGAAGCGCTTGTCCTTCGCCAAGCACAGGGCGATCGCCATGCTCGAGATTTCTGCGGTCGGACGCGACAGACACACTTCGAGGTCGGCGTCGCGGCGCGTTCCATAAAGGTCTTTGAGACGCTGGCGTTCGACGCGGCTCCACGGGCCCACTCGAACTTTGGCCCGCAGCTCGAGCCCCCGCCGTCGCACATCCGCAGCCGGTCGTCCCAGCATGGTCGCCAACAGGCGAAGCTCGACCGCACCCCACGATTCCCGCAACAGTGCGTCATCGCTGTCGGTCCAATCGCCGCGGCGCGGCGGCACGCGCAGCAACTCCAGCGCCTTGCGCAGCACACTCTCCGGCGAACGGCGCAACAGGATCGAGGTCGCGAGCACACCGCGCCGAGGCAGTAGTTGACGCAACCGCTCAAGCTCTTGGACCGACCAATTGCCCCGGCGCAGTCCGCGCTCACTCATCGCCGCGTTTCCTCCGGCGCGCCGAGTTGCCGAGCCCAACGCACCTGGATCTCGTCCTGCACCAACTTGCGCACCGCTGAGGTCGACTGCATCGCCACCGCCCGCGCCGCCAGATCCTGACACTCCGCCACGGTGAAGCTGCGCAGCATCAGCTTGACCCGCGGCAAGAACACCGGGGCCATCGACAGTTCGCGGTAGCCAAGGCCGACCAAGATCGGCGTGAACCAATGGTCGCCGGCGATCTCGCCGCAGATCGAGACGCTCTTACCCGCGGCATTCGCCATCCCGGCGATCTGCTGCAGCACCCGCAACACGCCTGGGTGGAACGGGTCGTACATCTTCGCTACGCGCTGGTTGTCGCGATCCACCGCCAGCAGGTACTGCACCAGATCGTTGGTGCCAACCGACACGAAGTCAGCGACAGACAGCACATCCGGCAGCACGGGGACGAGCACTGGCACTTCAACCATCACGCCGAGTTCGATCTGCGGATCAAACGGCACACCAGTCGCTTTCAGGTCGGCCGACAATTGGTCCAGCACTTCGCGGCATCGCACGACTTCGGAGCGCGTGCTGATCATCGGCAGCAAGATGCGCGCGTGGCCGAGCGCACTGGCGCGCAGGATCGCCCGCATCTGCGTATACAGAATGTCCGGCCAATCGAGGCACAGCCGAATGCCGCGCCAGCCAAGCACCGGGTTGCGCTCCTCGGGCATGCGAAAGTAGCCGAGTGGCTTGTCGCCGCCGACGTCCAGCGTGCGGAACGTCACGGGCTTGCCCTTCGCCCCTTCCATCGCTCGGCGATACATCGCCACCTGCTCGTTCTCAGTCGGAAACTGCCGCCGCTCCATGAACGCGAACTCGGTGCGGAATAGACCAATGCCGGAAATGACGTCGACTTCGAGCGCATCGAGGTCGCGCACACCCTCGACGTTGGCCAGCAACTGCACGTGCACGCCATCCGGCGTGACGGCCGGCTGGAAGCGCACCTCGGCGATGCGGCGATCGATGGCTCGCTGCTCGCGCCCGCGACGTTCGTAGTCGGCAAGCTCGGTCGGCGTCGGATCCAAGATCACGAGTCCGGCATCGCCGTCGACGACCACGGTCGTGCCCGTGCTGGATTCGAGCATGATCTGCTCGATACCAACCACCGCCGGGATGCCCAGCGAGCGCGCCAAGATCGCACCGTGCCCGTACTTGCCGCCGTGCGCCGTCACGATGCCGCGAATGTGCGCGCGGTCCAAGATGCCGGCGTCACTGGGCAAGAACTCCTCGGCCGCGAACAGGTAGTCGGCGCCGTTCGCGGTGTACTTCTGGCGCGCGTTGGCAAGCAACGTGCCGACCAACTGCCGTCCGATGTCGCGCAGATCGGCCGCCCGTTCGCGCATGGCCGGATTCTCCATCGCGGCAAAGACGGCCTCGTACCGCGCGATCACCCGCTGCAGAGCCACCTCTAGATTGACGCGATACTGCGCAATCTCGGCCTCGACGTCCCGCCGGAAGGTCTCGTCGTGCAGGATCGCCAACTGCGCGTCGTAGATCCGCACGTCATGCTTGCCGAGCGACCCCGCCAGTTCGCGTTGCAGTTCGAGCAGGCTCGCAGTGACCCCGGCGATCGCGCCCGACAACCGCGCTCGCTCGGCTTCGATTGCATCCTCACTGACCTTCCAGGTCGGGATGTGGTCGAGCGTCGCGTGGAAGTGCACGATCGGAGCGATCGCAACTCCGCGCGCGGCAGCGATTCCTTTGAGCTTGCGGGACATCGGTGGCACGGGGTTTTCGGGGACTGTGCCGCACTTTGCAACACGCGGCCTTCATCCATTCGGCGCCGCTGGCCGATCCACAACCCGTTCGTGACGGCCTACGCCCATGAAGAGAACGCCAGAGACCAAGCGGTCCGCAGACACCCTGCCGACTTTTCTCGACAACCAAACGGAAGACACCGTCGCCACCGAGATGTTCGTCGAGGGTGCCGAGAGTGACCCGCCACCGGCCGAGCCTGAGGCATCGGTGACAACGGGCGAAGCCGAGAACGCGGCGGCGGTCGCCACCGAACCTGCCAGCCCACCGGAATCGGCCAAGTCGACAGCGAGCCGCCGGTCGCGCGCGCAGGCGGCAGGCTCAATGCACAGCAGCGGCAAGCTCGGCATGGGGCTAGGCGTTGCAACCCTCCTGATGGCCATCGCGACCTGCGTGCCGACAGATCTTGCTGCGTTTGCCGCGCGCAACGGCGTGCAGCCCAACATCCTGTTCGTGCTCGGCGCCCTGCTGGTCGCAGCCGGCGCCACCCAACGCCACATCGGCCGCTTGCAGCGGCGCCTGGATGACACCGAGAATCGTCGCCAAGCGGATGCGGACGTCGTTCACCAGAATCTGCAGCAGCTCGTGGATGACAACGAACGCAGCAACAACAAGGCACCAGCAGAAGGTGAGGACCTGCAGCACGTGTTGCTCTCGCTGCAGCGGCAGGACGAGAAGATCAACAACCTGACCAAGGCCATCAAGATGTATGGCAAGCCGCTGATGGAGATCAGCGGGCAGAGCTCGGATGTCACCAGCATTCTCGGCACCATAAAGACGCTGGTTGAAGGCGGCGCCGAAGCCTCGCGCCAAACCCTAGCGCGCATGGAAACGCAGCTGCGCACGCCAACCAGCAACAAGGAGCTGGCGGAGCTGAACGGCGCGGTGCAGAAGCTCGCCGCGCGCATCGAGGCTCTCGGCAGCAAGGCATCCGCCGTCTCGCTCGAACCGGTGCTGCAGCAACTTGGCCGACTCGAAGTGGCCATCGCCGCCGTCGCCCAGCGCCTCGAAGACACGGAGGTGCGCAAGAGCCTGTTGCGGCTCGAAGAGACGTCCCAGCGTGGGCAGCAAGCAGTACAGGAACTGCTGCGTGGAGACTCCATGCGGCAGGCCACCGCCCATCTGCAGGAACGCGTCGACACCGCCAGCAAGGGGCTGAGCGACGGCCTCGCCCAATTGCGCGATGGCAACCTCGGCGCGCTCGAAGCGGCCGTTCGCGACGTGCAAAGGGAAGTGTCCGGCGTCGCGACCACGGTGGCGCAGATCAACGCGGCGGTGAAGAGCGGCGTGCGCTCGGCTAACGTCAGTGCGGCCGCCCCCACCGCACCGACGCCAACGCCCGTCACCACTCCGTCGCCTGCGGCGGCGCCGACAGGTGGGACCACCGAGGGCGGCAGCGGCTACCAAACCGGCACCAGGACCACCGGCAGCAAGAACGTGCTCGGCGCCATCGCCAAGCTGAAACAGATGAAGGGCTGACGGCAGGGTGCGGTGGGTGAACCTCGCCCGACCGAGCCAGGTCGCGCGTGACGCGGGAGCGGCGTGAAGCTCCAATGCGGCGATGAGCTCACTCGCTGCCGGTGTCACTCTCGTGCAGGATCCAGGTGGTCGCGAAGCGGTGCGCCTCGTCGGCAAGGGCGGCAGCGTGCTGATCGCCACCCTGGGCGCCCAGGTGCTGTCGTGGCAGAGCCCCTTAGGCGAAGTGCTCTGGTGGGGTTCCAAGGCTGAGTACGCCCCCGGCAAGCCGGTGCGTGGCGGCATTCCGTTGGTGTTCCCTTGGTTTGGCGATCACCCGACCGACAAGAGCCAACCGGCCCATGGCTTCGCTCGCAATCTGGTCTGGCGCGTTGAGTCGAGCGGCAGCGGTCCGGAAGTCACGTTGGTCGCAACCGACGACGCCGCAACGCGCGCCATGTGGCCCCACGCGTTCTCACTGCGCTTGTCGGTCGCACTCACCGACACGCTGCGCATCGCGTTGACGATCGGCAATCCAGGCGCCCGCGAGTTCACGTGCGAAGAAGCGTTGCATACGTACTTCGCCCTCGGCGATGTGCGTCTCGCCACCGTGCACGGCCTCGAGGGCGTCGCCTGCACCGAACACGCGGCCGCGCCCGAGGGGCCGTGGGACCAACAGGCGCCGCTGCAGTTTCGCGCCGAGACCGACCGCATTTTCCAGGGCACCAAGGACCGCATTGAGCTGCGGGCGCCAGCACTGCGCCGCGCCATCACCCTGCAAACGACGAACGCCCGCTCCGCGATCGTCTGGAACCCCTGGCCGGCGAAGACCGCGCGCTTGTCGGGCATGGCGGCCGACGACTGGACGCGCTTTTGCTGCATCGAGTCCGCCAACGTGCGTGCGAACACGATTGCGGTGGCACCCGGCCAGAGCCACACCCTGTCCTTGGTGTTGTCGAGCCGGGCGGTGTAGTCGAGCCGGACGGTGTAGCGCCGCCGATCAGCCCGGCAGCGCGATCACTCGAGTTCAATCAACAACGCACCGGCAGCCACCGCCTCGCCCTTCTTGCAAAGGATGCGCGTCACCTTGCCCGCGGACTCGGCGGCGAGCGGGTTCTGCATCTTCATCGCCTCGAGCAGGACGAGCGTCTGGCCCTCCTCGACCACATCGCCGATGGCGGCCTTGATGTCGATGACGATGCCCGGCATCGCCGCCCGCAGTTCTTGTTTGCCACCAACCTTGTTGCCAGCGACCGCGTGCGCCGCGCGCTCGCGTTCGTCTTCGACGTGCACGACAAAGCGCTGACCCACCATCTGCAACGCCACATCTTCGCGATCAACATCCGCAACCACGTCGTAGCTGAGGCCGTCGACTAGCAGCGAGAACGTGGTGCCATCGCCGACGAGAGCAAGGTCCAAGACGAAGGTGCGATCGCCGCTGCGCGCGACCAGCTGGCCATTGGCGCGTTCGATGACGAACTCGCGTTCGACGCCATCCAAGCGAGTCAGGTACTTCACGGGGCGTTCCTCCGCAGCCGCTCAACGCGACCCAACATGGCCCAGCGCGGGATGTCATGCCGTTCCCCGGAGGCACTGGTGTCGCTGGCAGCGCCTGCGCGTTCGGCAACCAGGAAGCGCGTGGCCGCGGCGGCCAACATCGCCAGTTCGCGGTGTTGCGGGGGAGCCTTGCGATCGATGCGATCGAGGATGCCAGTGTCGTACTCACCGCGCACAAACTCCTCGCTGCGCAAAGCCGCCAGCGCGACCGGCAGCGACGTCGCCACCCCGACGATGCGCAGTTCGCGCAACGCCCGGATGCAGCGGGCGATCGCCTGTTCGCGGTCAGCGCCGTGCACTACCAGCTTCGCCAGCATGCTGTCGTAGAACGGCGTCACTTCCATGCCGCGGAACATGGCACTGTCGAGCCGCACACCAGGCCCGCCTGGCAGATTGATGCGCGAAAGCTTGCCAAGTGACGGGAAGAAGTTGGTTGGGTCTTCGGCGTTGACGCGCACTTCGATGGCATGGCCGCGCGGCTCGGGCACTGGCGCGAGCTTCTCGCCCGCACCAACGCGAATCTGTTCGCGGACCAAGTCGACCCCAAACCGCATCTCGGTGACCGGGTGCTCCACCTGCAACCGCGTGTTCATCTCAAGGAAGTAGAACTTGCCCTCGGAAAAGAGGAACTCGACGGTGCCTGCCCCGACATAGCCGACAGCGCGCGCCAAATCGCACGCGGCTTTACCCATCTGCGCGCGCACCTCGGGAGTGATGGCGACGCACGGTGATTCTTCGACCAACTTCTGGTGGCGGCGCTGCACGGAGCATTCACGCTCGCCGTAGTGCACCACGTTGCCGTGCTTGTCGGCCATGACCTGGATCTCGACATGGCGAGGGCGCGTGACGAACTTCTCCAGGTAGATGCGACCATCGCCAAAAGCGCCTTGGGCCTCAGCGCGCGCCATATGGAACGCTTCGAGCAGCTGCTTCTCCTCGCGCACAATGCGAATGCCCTTGCCGCCACCGCCGGCGGCAGCCTTCAGCATCACCGGATAGCCCACCTGCTTGGCAGCTGCTGCCAAATGCGATTCGTCGACCTCTTCCTGCAAACCTGGCACCAGCGGCACGCCGGCCTTCAGCGCGATCTTGCGCGCCTCGACCTTGTCGCCCATCGCCAGAATGGCTGCGGGTGGCGGCCCGAGGAACTCGATGCCTGCGTCCTTGCAGGCTTGCGCGGCGTCTTCGTTCTCGCTGAGAAACCCGTAGCCGGGATGCAACGCGTCACAATTCGTAGCCTTCGCAGCGGCGATCACTTTGCCGATGTCGAGGTAACTCTCACTTGGCTTGCTACCGCCGAGATGCACCGCAAACGTCGCCCGGCGAACGTGCAGTGCGGTGCGATCGGCGGTCGAGTAGACGGCAACGGTTTCGATGCCCATCTCCTGGGCGGTGCGAATGACACGCAGCGCGATTTCGCCGCGATTGGCCACGAGGATGCGTCGGAACGGCGGCATGGAGGGCACGCCACGGTAGCGAATCGCAACGGGGATCCAACGCCGGGCAACTGGGTTCGGCTGGATCGTGCGATCGGCGATCCCGCACGCTGGCCACGGGCGACACCTCACGAGTAGAAAGGACGGTGACATGACCCAACTGCGCGTTCTCGTCGTCGGCTGCGGCAACATGGGCACCTCGCATGCGCGGGCCTACCACCATCTCGCCAACGATTTCCACATCGTCGGCCTGGTCGCGCGCGGCGCCGACTCGCGCGAGCGACTGAGCCGCGAACTGGGCGGTGTCACCACCTTCGCGGATTTCGAACAGGCTTACGCGGCCACACGCCCCGACGTGGTCTCGATCAACACGTATCCAGACAGCCACGCGGCCATCGCGCGCACCGCATTGCGCGGTGGTTCGCATGTGTTCGTCGAAAAGCCGCTAGCCGAAACGGTCGCCGAGGCGCAGTCGATCGTCGACTTGGCGAAGGAACACCGGCGCAAAGTTGTCGTCGGCTACATCCTGCGCGTTCACCCGGCGTGGCAGAAGTTCATCGAAGTTGCGCGCACGCTCGGCAAACCGCTCGTCATGCGCATGAACCTCAACCAGCAGAGTCGCGGCAAGGACTGGCTCACCCACAAGGCGCTGATGAACTCGATGTCGCCGATCGTCGACTGCGGCGTTCATTACGTCGACGTGATGTGCCAGATGACGCGCAGCCAGCCGGTGCGCGTCAGTGCCATCCAGGCCCGGCTCTCCGACGAGCTCAAGCCCGGCATGTACAACTATGGCCAACTGCAAGTGACCTTCGCCGACGGGTCGGTCGGCTGGTACGAGGCCGGTTGGGGGCCAATGATGAGTGAGGTTGCCTACTTCGTGAAAGACGTCGTCGGCCCCAAGGGCTGCGTTTCGATCGTCGACCGCACGGGCGAACGAGCCAGCGGCAGTTCGGAAGTCGGCGCTCACACCAAGACCAACTCGCTGCGGCTGCATTGGCAGCAACGAGACGCGGCCGATCAGTTCTTGCGCGCCGACGAATGGCTCGACACAGCGGATGAACCTGACCACGACACGCTATGCCGCCGCGAGCAGCAGTTCCTGCTGCGCGCCATCCGCGAAGACATCGACCTCACGGACCACCTCGACGACGCCGTCGCCAGCCTGCGCGTCGTACTCGCGGCCGACCGCGCCGCACGCGAAGGCCGCACCATCGACTTGGTTTGATGAATCGGCGGCCAAGGAGTCGGCAACTTGCCCCGCCACCCTCCGATTTCCGGACGCCACCCAGAGCATTCTTGTGACGTCCCAGTAACAACGGTGGAAAACACCGTGAAGCATGAACTTCTGGAGACGGTTGAGCGTCCTGGACGTCCACAATGCGCGCTTGCGTTGTCTGCTAGGCGCATCGCAGTTTTGCCCTTCGAAGTCCCCAGGATTGGGAAGCCCCCGAAATGAACGTCCCCTCATTCACCGGTCTGTTGTTCCTTGCCCTCAGCGTGCTGGCCCCACCGGCGGTCGCCCAGGTCAAGATCGAACTCGACAAGGAGTTCAAAGCCAAGGACTGGGGATACCAGATCCGCCCCCTGAAGGGCTGGAACAGCATGCCGCCCGACCAAGAAGATCGGCTATCGGTGGGCCGCTGGAAGCTCGCTCTGGACGAGTTCGAGAAGCGCGGCAACTACGAGATGTTCCGCTCCGGCCAGCACTGTGAGCTCAAGATCCTGCGCATCCAGCTGCAGGTCGAGACGCCTGCGGGCGGCACTCCTTCAGGTGGCAGCAATGAAGGCACGCCGCTGCCAGCGTCGCTCGCCTCCAAGTTCGACCCCAAGACGCTCGAAGAATGGATCGAGTCGACCTACGACGGCGCCTCCAAGCGTTGGGTGCGCACGCCGCTGAAGGGCAAGATGCAGGGGGACTTGTTCGAATTCGGCGCGAGTGCAAGCCACATCACGATCGGCGCCTTCCGCCACCTCGGCGTCGAATGGGCCGTCGTCTACACCTGCTTCGAAGAGACCTACCGAAAGACGTGGCGCGACATGTACCTCAAGAGCATCCAGACCTTTGAGGTCACCGCCAACGTCAACCCCGAGGTCGCTGCCGCCAACCGCAAGGACCCGAGCAAACTGGAGGGTGAAGAAAAGCGCGCCGCACTCAAGGCCGGCGTGGCGGGCAAGCCAGGTTGGTTCGCCGTCGACACCAAGTACTACGTCTTCCTTAGCAACGCCAACCGCCAGTTCGTTGAGAAGCTGGCGAAGGAGCTCGAGGTCGTTCGCGAGAAGGTCTACGTGCCGAACTTCAAGCCGCGCAACAGCAAGATCCCGCTCAACCCGGTGCGCGTATTTGCGACCCAGTCCGAATACCACCAGTTCGGCGGCCCAGGCGGCAGTGCTGGCTACTTCTCGCCGAGCAAGGGCGAGCTGGTGCTGTTCGAGAAATTCGACGACATGTCAGCCTCAAAGTCGCAGAGCGATTGCAAGTCGGTGATGTACCACGAGGGCTTCCACCAGTACATCCACTTCGCCGTCGGCGACGTGTCACCACACTCGTGGTTCAACGAAGGCCACGGCGACTACTTCGCCGGACTCGTCGTGTCGGGCGGCGGCATCAGCGACACCAAGGTCTTCGAGTGGCGCGTGCGCTTCCTGAAGGACCACATGCGCACCGGCAACGACCTGATCCCGCTGCGCAGCTTGCTGCGCTACGAGCAGAGCGAGTACTACAACAACGCCGGCCTCAAGTACTCACAGGGCTGGGCGCTGATCTACTACCTGCGCAGCGTCAGCAAGAACAAGGCGCACAAGCAAGCCCTCGAGACCTACTTCAACTACTTGGCCGACAACGTCACGGCGTTCCGTTCCAAGAAGAAGGAAGGCGAAGGCGACGACCCGACGCGCGGCGAACCGATCCCCGGCATCCCTGGCGTACGCATCATCGACTTTGCTGACTCGCGCAAGGTCGCGGAAATCCTCTCGCAGGCAATCGACAAAGCCTTTGCGACGGTCGACCTCGAAGCGCTCGACAAGGAACTGCGCGCCTGGGTCGACAAACTCTAGGTTGCCGCTAGCTAGCCGGTAGCGGCTAGAGCGGGATGTTGCCGTGCTTCTTGGGGGGATTGCTGTCGCGCTTGCTGCGCAGTAGCTCAAGCGCCTGAATCAGCATGGGGCGCGTTCGCCGCGGTTCGATGACGTCATCGACGTACCCCCGAGCAGCCGCCTGATAGGGATTGGCGAACTTCGCCTTGTAGTCGGCGACCAGTCGCTGTTCCTCCGCCTTCGGATCCTTGGCCGCCTGAATCTCACGGCGGAACACGATCTTGGCGGCCCCCTCAGCACCCATCACAGCGATCTCCGCCGTCGGCCACGCCAGGTTGAAATCCGAGCGGATGTGCTTGCTGCTCATCACCGTGTAGGCGCCGCCGTACGACTTGCGAGTGATCACGGTGAGCTTGGGTACGGTCGCCTCGCAGTACGCATAAAGCAACTTGGCGCCGTGCGTGATGATGCCGCTCCACTCCTGGTCCTTGCCGGGCAAGAATCCAGGCACGTCCTCGAACGTCACCAAGGGGATGTTGAACGCGTCGCAGAAACGAATGAAGCGTGCCCCCTTGAGGCTGGCGCGAATGTCGAGCACACCCGCCAAGTGATTGGGCTGGTTGCCAACGATGCCAACGACGCGCCCGCCCAAACGCGAGAAGCCAACGACGATGTTCTTGGCGAAGCGCGAATGCACTTCGAAGAACTTGCCGTGGTCGACGATCATCTTGACGACATGGCGGATGTCGTAGGGCTGGTCCGCGGATGGCGGCACGATCGTGTCGAGCGCGGCATCCATGCGATTGGGATCGTCATCGGTGGCGCGGAACGGCGGGTCCTCGCCGTTGTTGAGCGGCAAGTAGGAGAGCAGTTCGCGCACCTGCACAAGACACGTCGCGTCATCGGGAGCCGTGAAGTGCGCCACACCTGAAACTTCGCTGTGCACGCGCGCGCCGCCGAGTTCTTCGCTCGTCGTGTCCTCGTGCGTCACCGTCTTCACCACATCCGGACCGGTGATGTGCATGAAGCTCGTGCCTTCGACCATCAGGATGAAATCCGTGATCGCCGGCGAGTAGACCGCACCGCCCGCGCACGGGCCCATGATGGCGCTGATTTGCGGCACCACGCCGCTCGCCAAGGTGTTGCGCAGGAAGATGTCGGCATAGCCGCCGAGCGACGTGACACCTTCCTGAATGCGCGCGCCGCCGGAGTCGCACAGGCCGACCATGGGCACGCCCATCTTCACCGACATGTCCATCACCTTGCAGATCTTCGCAGCGTGCGTCTCGGACAGGCTGCCGCCGAACACCGTGAAGTCCTGTGCGTAGAGAAACACCGGCCGCCCATCGATGCGGCCGCTGCCGGTGACAACACCGTCGCCGAGGATCTGGTTCTTGTCGGCATCCATGCCGAAGTCGCGACAGCGATGCGTCACGAACCGATCGATCTCGACGAACGTGCCGGGGTCGACGAGCAAGTCGATGCGCTCGCGCGCGGTCAGCTTGCCCTTCTCGTGTTGGGCAGCGATGCGATCGGCGCCACCGCCCTGCAGCGAACGTTCGCGCAGTTCCTGCAGCTTCTTCAACGGGTCAGTCATGGTGCGGATCCTCGACGAGTTCGGCCAGCACACCGCCGAGGTGCTTTGGGTGCACGAAGGCGACTTTGCAGTCGTGGGCGCCATGGTTGGGCACCTTGTTGAGCATCGGGGCACCGGCGGCCGCCATAGCGTCGATCTTGTGCTGGCAATTGCCGACTTGGAACGCGAGGTGGTGGATGCCTGGGCCGCGCTTGTCCAAGAAGGCCTGGACGGGCGACTCGGGGTTCATCGGCTCGATCAGCTCGATGCGCGTTGTGCCCGCCATCAATACCGCCACGCGGACCTTCTCGTCCGGCACGTCATCAAGCGCCTTCAAGACAAGCCCAAAGCTGAGCCAACGAGGCAGCGCTTCCGCGATGGATCGCACCGCAATGCCGATGTGGTGCAGGCCCTCAATAGGTGGTTCGGGTGGCATGGCGCAGTTGGTTGGCGTCGATCGGCGGGGCATGCTAACGAGGTCGCTGCGAGACCGCAGCACCCAGGGTCGCGAACTCGCCAACTCACAACGTCTTGTGCCCGAACTGCCAGAGGTCGAAACCGTGCGCGCCGGCGCCGAGCCCCACTTGCTGGGTCGCCGCCTGCTCGCTGTCCACCTGACGCGCGACGACTTGCGTTGGCCGATGCCGAAGGCTGCCTTGCAGCAACTGACCGGTCGTTGCTGCACCGCGGTGACACGCCGATCGAAGTACCTGCTGGTGCACTTTGACGGGACGGACGCGCCAGCGGCCCTCATCCACCTCGGCATGACCGGCCGCGTGCTCGTCGAGGCGACGACCGCCACTGCCGAGCGCCCCCCTTACCGAACGCATGAACACTGGCGAATGGACTTTGGTGACCGGCTGATGCGCTTCATCGACCCGCGGCGGTTTGGCGCCCTCGATGTCGTCCCCAGGTCGCAATTCACCAGCCATCCGCGACTCGTCGACCTCGGCCAAGAACCCTTGGAAGCGGCTTTTGACGGCGCCTTCTTGCACCGCTTCAGCCGCGCGCGCACCGCCGCCATCAAGTCCCTGCTGATGGACAGCCACGTCCTGGTCGGCGTCGGCAACATCTACGCCAGCGAGGCGTGTTGGCGTGCCCACGTGCGCCCTCGGCGTGCCGCCAAGACGCTGACGCGCCACGAATGCACCGCGTTGGCAATCGGCGTGCAGGAAGTGCTACGGGCCGCGATCACGGCCGGCGGCACGTCGTTCCGCGACTACGTCGGCGTCGATGAACACGCCGGTTTTTTCGCGCGCGAGCTCGCCGTGTATGAGCGCGTCGGCGAGCCGTGCCGACGCTGCAGTCACCTCATCAAGCGAGCGGTCGATGCGGGGCGCAGCACCTATTGGTGCGCCGGCTGCCAGAAGTGATCGCGGCTCGTATCCGCGCCGTTCACGTGTCGAATCGGATCACCCACAACAACCGCACCTCCGTCTCTTCAGGGTTCGTTTCGACGCGGAACAGCCCGAGTACCGCGTTGAACACGTTGCGCGTCTGCACGCGCCGCGTCGAGGTGTTGGGGATGTAGGTGTTGCGGTTGCTCATCAAGAGACCGAACGGGCCAATCGACCAGCGGTCCTCATAGGTCCCACTCTGGAGGTGGAACACGAGCGGGAACCAAGCGTTGGCTTCCCTGCTGTAATCCTCAAGGGCAACCGCGCCTTCGTGCAGTGGGCCGGCACCGCGCCGCACACCAAACGTCATCGCCTGCCCCGCTTCGCCGCCGGTAGCAATGCGCGCGGCCAAACTTTGCACGTCCGGCACCGGCGCACCGTCCACGGTGTCGATGACATCGCCGCCGCGCAAACCTGCGACCCAGGCCGGCGATCCAACTTGGACATTCGCCACGACCACAGCCTGGCGCGCCGTGCCAAAGATCTTCTCGCACCAGACCGCCGGAATGCCGCGCAACGTGACACCCGCGTACGGACGATGCTCGTGCTTGGGCACCACCAGCGGCACTTCTTCTTGGTCGGTGACGCGCTCCTTCAACAGCTTGGTCGCGAGCGGCAGGTCGAGCTGCTCCTGGCCACGCAACACCTTCGCTGTGACCATCTGCTCGCTGCGCAACACACCCTCGATCTCGGTCACCTGCGGCAGGTACACCGTCTCGCGCGTGTCGAGTTTCAGCAGCACGTCACCAGCCAGCACACCGCCCTCTTCCGCACTCGACTTCGGGTAGACGCCCTTCACCAGCAGGCCGCTGTACGGCTTGACCCCGCGTCGCTCGGCTTGCCCCTTGTCCAACTCCGTCAACTTCAGCCCGAGGAACGGCCGCTCGCGCTCGTACTCGGTCGCCACCCGCAGCGAGCAGTTGTCGCCGCGCACTTCCAACCGGTAACTCTCCTTCCGGTCGCCCGGACCGTCCCGGCTCGCCAACACGTAGTCGTCAGAGCCGAGGTAGTACTGGCTGTAATGGGTGCGGCAACCAGCCAGAAGAGTGAAGGCGGCGAAAGAAAGGGCGATGGATGATCGATGCATGCAGGAACCGGAAAAGTCGCAGCGAGCGCAGACGAAGGCGCCTCGTGGCCAGCCACCAATACAATCTGTTGATGATCGCGCCGTTACTTGCCTTCGCGCACCCACAGGCGAATTGCTACATACGAAGCGGCTTGGCAGGCAGCCGCCAAGAACAACACGCCGTGGAAACCTAGGCGGTCCGCCAGGGGAGCGGCCGCCATCGCGAACGTGCCGACGCCGACTTGCATCGCGCAGCCGCGCATGGCCATCAATGTGGTCAGTTGCTCCCTCGGCACCGCCCCCGAAACCAGCGCCTGCAGCGGCCCGGTGCGGGCTGCCGCCGCGACCGCCAGCAACCCGCCGATGGCCAGCATTGGCAGCGGTCCTGGCTCTTGAATGAGTAGCAGGAAGCAACCCACCAGCACGGCGGACGTCGTCAACACGAAGTTGCGTTTGCCAAACATGTCGCTGAGTCGCCCCAGCAGCGCGCTACCAGCGACGGAGGCCAAGCCGAGGCCCACCCACAACCACATTTGCGCATCGCGGGGCACCAGCCCGGTGTCGTGCAGCCACTTCGTCGCCAACTGCACGGTGGTGAAGAACGAACCTACATGCAAGGCGGTCGCCAACAGTCCAGCGAGTACGGGCCCGTTGCGCAGCACCACCCGATACGGAACGTGTGGGTCGCTGGTCGCGGTTTGGGGCAAGGCGCGCTGCGCCCACCACCAACCCATCGCCGCAATCGCCGCTTGCACGGCGAAGATCAGTTGCCAGTGCCCGGCGCGGGCGAGCAGCACCGACAGCGGCATGCCCACGGGAATCGCTAAGAACATGCCGGCGGTGAACCAGCCCATCGCCGCCCCGCGTCGTGCATACGGCACGATCTCGGTGGCCAGTGCCGACGCGGCGGCGTAGGCGACGCCCACGGCGATTCCTGAAAGCGCGCGCAAGCTGAGCAGCAGCCAGACCGAACTCGCTACCAAGTGCAACATGCTCACGACGACGAACACGAGCAAGCCACCCAGCAGAGCTTGCCGTCGGCCGACGCGGCGCGTGAAGGCTGGCAGCAGCAAGGCTCCCAGCGCCGAGCCAAAACCTGCTGCCGCCAGCAACTCGATGGCATGGCTGGCAAACTGCGGCGGCAAGAACGGCAGCAGCGCGCCGAGTACGCTGGTGTTGAGATTGAGTGCGAACGCGGCGAGCGCCAGGGCCGCGATCGCCAAAGGCTCACGCGAGGGTGCGGCGAGGCATGACGATGGCGGGGCGGACGCGCTCAATTGCACACGATCATCGCCCGCGTTGTCGACGTTGTCTCGACTCAGGATCGATTCCATCGGGAGTTCCCCGCTGCACTCTTCCTCGGCTTGCCGACCGCTGTAGAGTCTCGCACCTCGTGTCTCGAACGCTGTTGGAGTCTCGCGCGTGAAGATCGCCATTCTTGGCGGCGGCATTTCCGGTGTCGCCTTGGCCCGCATGCTCGCCGCGGACGGCCACAGCGTCACCGTGCTCGAAAAGTCCGAACGTGCGGGCGGTCTGTGCAAGAGCCGCCGCTATGGCGAATTCACGTTCGATGAGGCCGGCGGCCACATCTTGTTCTCCAAGGACAAGAAGGTGCTCGACTGGCAACTCGAACGCTGCGGCGGCGAGGCCGGCACCGTGCGCACGGTCCGCAACACGAAGATCCGCTGGCGCGATCGCTGGGTGCCCTATCCGTTCGAGAACGGCGTCGGCCACCTGACCAAGGAGGCGATCGTCGACTGCCTTGCTGGCTACATCGAGGCCTTCGCGGACCGGCGCGCCGGTGTGCCATGCCCGAGCAACTTCGGCGACTGGATCCAGTGGCGCATGGGTGCGGGCTTTGGCCGCCACTTCATGGTTCCGTACAACGAGAAGATCTGGAAGTGCGACCTGCGCACGATGGCCAGCGACTGGGTCGCTGGTCGCGTGCCCGAGGCGCCGATCGAGGACATCGTCAAGTCCGCCGTCGGGCTCGACACGCAGGGCTACGCACACCAATCCGTGTTCTGGTTTCCGCGCCACGGTGGCTTCGAAGCCATGGTGGTCGGCACCGTGCGGAACGGTGGCTTCAAGCTGCAGTGCGGGATCGCGGTCGATCGCGTCGAACGATCGGCAGCTGGCTATCGCGTCAACGGCGAAGCCTTTGACCTCGTCGTCAACACCGTTCCGTTGCCACAGATCGAAGCCGCCTTCACGGACATTCCCGCCGACATCCGTCACGAGATCCAAGCGCTGCGCCCTATCTCCCTGATCAACCTGATGATCGGCGTGAAGCTCGATGAACCGCTGCCCCCGTTGAGCTGGATCTACCTGCCGTTCCCTGAGCAGGGCCCGACCAACCGCGTCACCTACTTCAGCAATTACTCCCCGCACAACGCGCCGGCTGGTCACGGCTCGTTCCTTGCCGAAGTGACTCATCGGGGTGAACTTCATCCGGACCGCGCCTGGCAGCAGGACGTGGTGAAGGCGCTTGGGTCGGCAGGCATCCTGCACCCCGAACACGTCGTGCTGCTGGAAGCGTGCAACAACGAGTTCGCCTACATCGACCAGAACCACGCCTTCCAAGGCCGCATCACGCGAGTTCGCAAGTGGTTTGACGACAGCGGCTACATCACGTTTGGGCGCTTCGGTCGCTACGAGTACCACAACAGCGACCAGTGCGTCGCGCGCGCGATGCAGGTGCACAGTCACATCCAAACCATCGCGAACTCCGGTCAGCAAACGCCGCTGCGATTGGCCTGATCGCGGCCCTTGGCGGCGACAGCCGCGGCGCACCAGACTGTGCGGTCGCGTGTATTTCGTGCCTCGCACGGAACCTCCTTGGCCACCGCCTTCGTCCAAGTGGCGTTCCGTGGAGACCATGCCTTTCCGCGGAGCTCTTTCCCGTCCTCAGGATCCCGCTGCGAGCACTCGGACGCCGAGACGGCATCGCGAATCAGAGGGGTCTGTTCCAGGGTTGTGAGCCCTAGGTGCAGCTGGTCAGTCAGCGAGCTGACCAGCACGTCTCGCGCTTGCGGTGGCGGTCCTGAGGTCGGGCATCATTCTCCTGGGCGGTTTGTCCCATGCGAGGGTCCCCGATGAAGTGGGCCCCATGCAGTGGGGCCCCATGCAGTTGCCGCCCGAACCCTGCGTCGGGACTGGCTGGCTCCAGCCTCGACGTTTTTTGCCGACGCCGCCCCTAGGTCCGTTACCGGCGCGAGTGCGTGGCTAGAAGCGGTGCTGACGCACCACGTAAGCAACCGTCGGCTGGAAGGTTTGCCGTTCGCAGCGCGACGTTCGCGCCCGCGCGGAGCCACCATCGGCACGCTTCCTTTTTCCACCACCCCGTGGTTTCATTCGGTTCACCGCAGCACGGCTGCGCAGCGCACAACGACAGCGGCGTCGCCACTGGCGACTCTGGGCAACGGCGACTGACTGGGCAAGGCGCAAGCACCGCTGGGAGGCGTGGCATGCAAGAACCGATGAACGGCAAGGACGCGGTCAAAGAACACTGGGCCAAGCAGGGCTTCACCTGCGATGTGTGGATCGATCCACCAGGCCAGGTTTGGCACGACTTCCTGCATGACGTCGACGAGAAGGTGCTGCTGCTGGACGGCGAATGCCAGGTCGACATGGTCGGTCGAACGGTGCTCATGCAAACCGGTGATGAACTGCTGATCCCAGCGGGCACCAGACACACCGTGCGCAACTGTGGCGACCGTCCGGCGCGCTGGCTGCATGGGTACCGCGCGGTCAGTGCAGCGAGCTGAGGGCCGCCCTCACTCGCGCAACGTCCATACGCCCCGTTGCCCTGGAGTCTCCTCGACCCCAACGGACAATTGCCGGAGACGCAGCGTGGGCCACTGTTGCGCCATGCGCGCGCGCAGCGTTCGCCCAAACCACGCCGCCAGATTCTCCGCACTCGTGTTGCCGATCGGTAGCACAATGACTTCGTCGACGGGGATCGAGTAGCGGCGCGTGAGGTAGCGTACTTCGTAGTGGTCGTCGACTTGAGTCGCCCGCAAGACCGGGTGCTCACCCGGCAGTAGCAGGTGTTCGTCCAGCTCATCGCACAGGTTGCGAATCAGCGGCTTGATCTCTTTGAAGTTGACGACCAGCCCGTGCGCATCGAGGTCCGTGTGCACCTCGACAAAGACCTTGTAGTTGTGCCCGTGCAAGCGCTCCGCCGAACCATCCGGGAAGATCAGAAAGTGCGCGGCGCTGAACTTCAGGTAGTCCTTCTCGACCGCGATCGACCAGCTCTCATTGGGTGCCGCCATGTTGGTAGAGCCTAGCGGGGATGCCCGCGGTTGACGCAGCCGGGTCGGCGTCGCTTAGGCTCCCGCCGAATGGACCTCGCTGCGATCCCCTGGCAGAACACAACCTACCGCGGCATCGCCATCCACTTCTACGCCGCCGACCGCAAGAGCGGGCGCGCGCTCGTGCTGATTCGCATGGAGCCAGGTTGCGGCTACCCGCGCCATCGCCACCGTGGCCCCGAGCAATTGCTCGTAGTGCATGGCGCCTACACCGATGACCGCGGCACCCACTCAGCCGGCCAATTCGTCCTCTACGACGACGGCACGGAGCATGCTCCGGTCGCAACCAGCGAGCCAGGCGGCGCCCCATGCGTGCTGCTCGCCCTCGCCAACGAGGGCATCAAGCTGCTGGGAGGCTGAGCGGGCTCGCGGTTCGCACGAGACCCGCTGCGCTCACGGCTTCGCGTACTCGACGAGCACCTTTTCGGCGATGTTCGGCGGCACGGCTTCGTAGGACGACGGCTCCATCGTGTAGGTGCCGCGACCCTGCGTCATCGAGCGCAAGCGCGTCGAGTACTGGAACATCTCGGCGAGCGGCACCTTGCCAGTGACACAGCTGATGCCACCCGGCTTGCTGATCATCTCCTCGACCAGACCACGACGACTGCTGAGGTCGCCGATGACGTCACCGGTCTTATCCTCAGGTGCTTCGATCTCGATCTTCATGATCGGCTCGAGCAGGATCGAGTTGTTCTCGCTCGCCAGACGGAACGCGAGCACGCCGGCGGTTTCAAACGCCATCGCGTTCGAGTCGACGTCGTGTGATTGGCCGTCATACAGCTCAGCGACCACCTTGACGTAGGGGAAGCCGATACGACCGCCGCCCTTGACTGCGGATTCGATGCCGTCCGCGATCGGCTTGATGAACTCACGCGGCACCGAGCCACCCTTGACGCCGTCGATGAACTTCAGGCTCTCGACCTCGGGGTCAACGCTGAACCTGACGCGCGCCACGGCGAACTGGCCCGAACCACCGGACTGCTTGATGTGGCGAGCTTCGACCGTCTTCGGCCCCTTCAACGTCATCTTGTAGGCGACCTTCGGACGGCCGACCTTCACCGCGATCTTGTAGTCGTTCATGATCATGTTGCACTTCACTTCGAGGTGCAACTCACCCATGCCCGAGATGACCGTCTGGCTGGTCTGCGGGTCGGTGTGGGCCTTGAACGTCGGGTCCTCGCGCACGAGCTTGCCGAGCACGGCGCCGAGTTTGTCGCGATCGCCACCGGACTCCGGCTCGATCGACATGCTGATGACCGTGTCCGGGAACGCCATCGCCTCGTAGACGACGGGATGTTCCTTGGTCGACAGCGTGTCGCCAGTGATGGACTCCTTGATGCCGACCGCGGCGACGATGTCACCGGCGCGCGCAATGTCGATTGGCTCGCGCACCGCGGCGTGCATGCGCACCAAGCGGCCAATGCGCTCGTAGCGGCGCGTGCGGCCGTTGTAGTAGCGCTCACCCTGCGTCATCTCGCCGGTGTAGACGCGGATGAACGTCAAGTCGCCGTTTGGATCGCTGATGGTCTTGAACACGAGCCCAGCGAACGGCTGGTCGGGCAGCAACGGCCGCGCGACCTTCTCGTCGGTATCCGGGTTGATGCCCTCGAGCGGCGGCCGATCGATCGGGCACGGCAGGTAATCGATGATGGCGTCGAGCACGTTCTGCACGCCCTTGTCCTTGAACGCCGAGCCACAGAAGACCGGCGTGATCTTCATGTCGAGCGTGCCCTTGCGAATCGCCATCATGACTTCTTCGAGGGAGATCGGTTCGCCTTCGACGAACTTCTCCAGCACGGCGTCGTGGCACTCGGCCACGGCCTCAACCATGATGTCGTGCTGCTTCTTCGCTTCGTCGCGCAGCTCCGCTGGAATCTCCGAGATGGTCATCTCGCGCGCATCGTCATCGGACCAGGTGCAGGCCCGCATCAGGACGAGGTCGACGACGCCGAGGAAATTCTTCTCCTTGCCGATCGGCATCACGAGCGGCACCGGGTTGGCATTCAACCGCGTGCGCATCGAGGCGACGGCCTTGTAGAAGTCGGCACCGGTGCGGTCCATCTTGTTGACGAACGCAATGCGCGGGACCTTGTAGCGGTTGGCCTGGCGCCACACCGTTTCCGACTGCGGTTGCACACCGGCCACCGCACAGAACACACCGACGGCGCCGTCCAGCACGCGCAGCGAGCGCTCGACCTCGGCCGTGAAGTCCACGTGGCCGGGGGTGTCGATCAGGCTCATCCGGTTCTCGCGCCAGAAGCACGTCGTCGCCGCCGACGTGATCGTGATGCCGCGCTTGCGCTCCTCTTCGAGGTAGTCCATCGTCGCCGCGCCCTCGTGCACCTCACCGATCTTGTGGTTCTTGCCGGTGATGTAGAGGATGCGTTCGCTGAACGTCGTCTTGCCGGCATCGATGTGAGCAATCACGCCGAAGTTGCGGTACGAACGAATCAACTGGACGTCCTTCGACTCCTTTGAATCAGACATGGCAGGGCGCGGGGTTGAACTACTGGGGGTGGACATTCGGAGGACACGCGACGGCGCGTGGAGCGCGGCATGAACAACGACGGCAACCCGGCGCGCCGCGACCCGGGAAGCAACCCTGGCACATTGGTGCCGGGGATGAAGGGCAAGAACGGTAGCGTCCTGCGGCAATGGGTCAACGGGCGGCTGCGCCTTGGGGCGACGCGAGCGGCATCGCGATGCACGTGCGACGACGTGATCAGGCGATGAACGCACGGCGACCCGGCCAGAAAGCGGCACCCAACGACCCAGCCACAGCCCCGCCTTGGCACCGCTGCGAAGCAACCACCGCCCAGTTTCCCTACAGCGCTCGTCGATGGTGCCGCAGAACCCGACGAACAGCGCACCATGGTCTTAGCAACCCGGCTCTACCCATTCCTCTTCACTGCCATCGCCTGCGGCATTGCCGCCGCCCAGCGCACACCCGAAGAAGCGCTGCGCGCCCTGCGGGACGGCAACAAGCGCTACCACACCGACCACTCCGTGCCGCAGCCGGTCGGGGAAGGCGTGCGCCGAACGCTGGCCCGCGGCCAGAGCCCGTTCGCCATCGTGCTGTGCTGTGCCGACAGCCGCGTACCGCCTGAGCACGTATTCAACGCCGGTCTCGGCGAACTGTTCGTCGTGCGCGTCGCCGGCCACACCGCCGATCCCGAGACCGTCGCCAGCATCGAGTACGCCGTCGAGCACCTTGGCGCGTCGCTGTGCGTCGTGCTCGGCCACGAGAAGTGCGGCGCCGTCGCCGCCACCGTCGCGCAAGTCGACCAACTCGGCCACGACAGCCAGCACAGCCCGGCTCTGCAGCAACTGCTCGAACACATCGAACCTGCCGTTCGCAAAGCGAAGGGCCTCGACCTCGGCGGCAAGAGCCTGCACGACGTCTGCGAGGAAGAGCACGCCCACGTCACCGTGCACGATTGCTTCCGCCGCAGCGCGCTGCTGCGGCGCTTCGCGTCGGTTGGCAAGTTCCGCATGGTTGCCGCGCGCTACCACCTGCAAAGCGGCGAAGTCGAATGGCTGCCCAATCGCCCGCTGCCGACGGAGCCACGCGCCGACGACCACGCGGTCCACGGCGCGGCGCCCAATTCCGTGCCACCCCATGTGGCGCTGCGCCTGTTGCAAGCGGGCCACCGTCGTTTCGTCGGCGACAGCAAGCCGACTGCCGACCTGACGGCCGAACGCCGCGAAGTGCTCGCGCACGGCCAGCAACCGACCACCATCGTGCTGACCTGCGCCGATTCGCGCGTGGCTCCCGAGCACGTGTTTGATGCCGGCCTTGGCGAACTCTTCGTCATTCGCATCGCCGGCAACATCGTCAATGACGACGCCTTGGCCAGCATCGAGTACGCCGCCAGCCATCTAGGCGCTTCGCTGTTGGTCGTGATGGGTCATACCAAGTGCGGCGCCGTGCAAGCGGCGACACAGAGTCCAGCCGGTCATGAGCTGTCGCCCAACCTGCGAGCACTGCTGTTGCGCATCGAACCGTCCGTCGCGGTGGCGCGCGCGGAAGGCAAGGGCCGCGACCTCGTTGACCTCGCCGTTCGCGCCAACGCGATGCGCGCGGTCACCGAAGCGCGTTCACGCAGTGCGACCCTGCGGGCGCTCGAACACGAAGGCCGCTTCACGATGCTCGGCTGCGTCTACGACATCGCGTCGGGCGACGTCGAATGGTTGAAGGACGCGGCGGAACCACCGGCGAGCCACGCCCGCGCGAACGGCGCCAAGGCGACGGCCAGCCAGGGCAACGACCACGATGCGCATGCACACGAGCCGGCCAAACCAGCCGCCAAGGCGGCGCACCCGGCGCCCGCTCACGGCAACGACGCCCACGCCAAGCCCCACGCTGCTGCCAACGACCTGCCGGTGCTCGATTGGGCCGGCGGCCACGCGGCGCCCGCGGGGGAAACGGCGCATCAAGCCGGTCACGCCGCCCACGAAACGCCGAGCGCCGAGGGTCACGCGGCAACCCATGACTCGCATGGTTCACATAACTCGCATGACGCACCGGCCGCGCCGAGCGATCACACCGCACCAGCCCACGCGGCTACCAGCGACCATGCACACGATGCGCACGATGGCCACGATCACGCGGAGCACGGTGCGCACACCCACGCCAACGACAGCCACCAGGACAACCGCACAGCCCCCGCGCTCTGGAAGGATCCCGTCGTGCTGGTTGGCATCACCGGCGTCGTCTCCCTGCTTGCCGCCGCGGTGCTGGCGATGAAGAAGCGCTGAGCCACTCGCTGGCAGCGCCAGCGATCGCCGACAGCTACGCTCATGGCCTTCCTAAACGGAGGTTCCATGCGCACACGTTGCCTTGCTTTGCTCGCTCTTGCCGTTCTCGTTCCCACGGTCGTTGCCCAAGAACGATCCGGTCCCAAGAAGAACCCGACCTTCCCCGAAGCCATCGAACAAGCGAAGAAGGCGGTCGAAGCGGACAAGCTCGGGGCCGCCATCGCCGCCTTGCAAGCCGCCATCAGGGACCTGCAGAAGAAGCAGCGCACGACGATCCTCGCCGCCTTGCCAAAGCCCGAGGGATGGGAGATTCAGGACCCCGCGCAGGACGATGCCTCGGCCGATATCGCCGCCAGCATGCTTGGCGGCGGCCACAGCGTGACCCGCGAGTACCGCAAAGGGGACGACAAGAGCCTGAGCATCGAAGTCACCGCCAACTCACCGCTCATGCAGATGATGGCGATGATGTTCAACAATCCGGCGCTGATCGAGGCCGACGGCGGCGAAGTCGTCAAGTACGGGCCGCATAAGGCCATCCTGAAGAAGAACGGTGACAGCGGCCACGAACTGATGCTGCTGATGCACGACACGCACCTGATCAAGGTCACCTGCCAAGGCATCACCGCCGACGACATGCTGAAGGTCTTCGATCAAGCGTGCGTCGATCGCCTTGAGAAGCCACTCGGCAAGTGACGTCGCGGGCGGCGCCGCCGCGGCGCGTCACTTCAAGAACGTCTCGAACGCTGCGCGCCGCGCCGGGTCGTCGTTGCCGGTGAAGTAGAAGGGCACGAACTTGGCGAAGTCGGCGCGCACCTGTTCCTTCTTCTTGTTGGGCAAGTCGGCGATGTAGGCGTCGAGAAACGACTCGAAATCGGTGCACTGGATGCTCGGCTCGCGGCGGCGCAGCTCGCGCATCAACTCACGATCCCAGGTGACGAGGCGCACCGGAAAGCCCACCGCGAGGAACATCACGTCGCGCCAGGTGTCGTCCTTGCCGTACGCCCCTTCGTAGTTGAGTTCGAAGTGGAAGTGCACGCCGCGCTGCACGAGGTAGACGGGATCGCGCGGCTTGTCGTGGCCTCGCTTGCCAGCCACCAGCACCGGCAGCCGCGCAATGTGCGCATCGGTGAGACCCCCAGCGACTTCCACCGCGACCGGCACCCGCGCGCGCGTCGCGATGTTGGCGTGGCCACCGCCGATGGCGACGCGAACGTCAAGGCCGGCGAACAGTGGCTTCAGGTAGTCGCCGGTGACGTGCATCGCCTGGTACCAGGTGATGCCGGGCACGTAGTCGTTGAAGCTGATGCGCCGGTTGTCGGACACAGCGAGCTGTGGATTGTCGAGACCAGGAGGCTCGATGCGAAATACGCAGCCGAACACCACCGCCGCCGCGACCGTCGGCGAGAGCCACGGTGTGCGCGCACGCGCGACCACGAAGTCGAGACCGAGCAGCAGGGCTGGCAGGATCGGCAGCAAGAAGCGACCGAACATGAAGTCGCCTCCGACCCACACCACGAACGCGAGGTAGCTGCCGACGAACGCCGCTAGCGCGAGCCACGGCCGGCGTGCACCCGGGGCCGTTCCCAGCCACAGCACGCCGAACGGCAGCACCACGAGTGCCGGCAGCAGCGGCCAGTAGCACAAGAGGAAGTCGACGACGTAGCGCACTCCTGCCGCCACGAACGGGTCGCTGCCGGACTTGGCGTAGAAGGTGTTCGGCACCCAAGAGCCGTAGTAGCCGTGCCGCCACAGCAGGTACGGCGCGAACACCAGGAGGAACGGCAAGGCGTACGCGAGCAAGGGTCGCCACGAACGCAGTGTCCGCGCGTCGGCGAGCACGAACAGCCCCGCCATCGCCACCGGCAACGCACCATCGGGCCGGGTCATCGCCGCCGCGACGCCCAAGAGCCCGAGGCACAGCGCCCTCGCCGCCGTTCCAGGCGACAAGCACGCGCGCAGCATCACCGTCACCAGCAACACGAACAACGCGGTCTCGAGTCCAGCCGGCGCCAACGACGCTGCGTGATGAATCGCCGCGTAGCCGCACGCCGCGATCGGCACCATGGCCTTGCCACCACTCTGCCGCCACGCGATCGCCGCTAGCAACCACACCACCCCGCCGTGCGCGAGAGTGCCCCAGACGCTCCCCCACGTCTCGATCGCGTCGCCGGTGCAACCGAGCCAGAGACCGAGCGCGAGCCACAGCGTCCACAGGAAGTTCGTATAGCCCTCGACCGGCGACTCCTGCGGATCGAGGTTGAAGACGAGGCCATGGCCTTCGACGAGATGCTGCGCGTAGCGAATCGAGATGAACGCATCGTCGCACGTCCAGCGCAGCACCCACGCCTGCCAGGCAGCGGCGAGCACAGCCAGCGCAGTGAGCATCCAAAAGACGTGGCGGCGCGACATCTGCACGCGGCAACCGTAGCTGCCGCGCGCACACGCGTCAGCAGAGTTGGTGATTCCCCACGGACGACGGACGGACCGCCGCTGCTAACGAGCGTCGCCGTCCAAGCTGGGCAGCGAGGCATTGGCTGCTGTGCTCATGCTCGTGCCTGCGGCTAGGATCCGGCCATGTCCCGCGACGCGATCATCGAACAACTGAAGGCGCACTTCGCAAGGTCCCCAGATCGACTCATTGCCGCCTACCTGTTCGGCAGCGTCGCCCGCGGCCAGCACCGCACCGCCAGCGATGTCGACGTGGGCATCGTCGAAGGCCGTCGCGGACCGCTGACGCTCGCCGGCGTGGATCGCGTGGCTCGACTCGCGGATGAGCTCACCCGGTTGCTCGGTAAAGAGGTCGATGTGGTACCGCTGGATGCCGCCCCACCAGACTTTCTCCATCGCGTCCTAGTCGATCGCGTTCTCTTGCTCGATGGTGATCACGAACAGCGCATCGAGTTCGAGATCCGGGCCCGCAACGAGTACTTCGACATCGCGCCGCACCTTGAGCAGTACCGCCGCACCGTGATCTCCCGCGCATGAACTCGAGTCATCTCATCACCAAGCGGCTCGGGTTCGTGGTCGACTGCGTCGCCGAGATTCGGCAGCTCGCCCAACCGGACCGATTGGCCGACGACAAAGTGCAGCAACGCTTCGTCGAACACACGCTGCAGATTGCGATCCAAGCCATCCTGGATGTCGCGTTCGCGATCGCCGCCGAACACAACCTCGGCGAGCCGAGCGAGAACCGACAAGTGTTCGACCGTCTGGCCACAGCTGGCTGGATCACGCCAACGATGCGCGACACCTGTCGACGCATGGTCGCATTTCGCAACATCGTCGTGCACCGGTATCTGCAAGTTGACGTCCACATCCTCCAGCAGATTTTGGTGCGCGACCTCGACGATCTGCTCGCCGTCGTTCGCGCTATCCGCGATCGCCTAGTCATTCCGTAAGCCGCCGCCAGAACACCCCCTGAGCAAGCGAGCTGCGAACGCTCAGCGGTCCACGCCCCTCGGTTGTTGGCCGCGGCGGGGCGAGCCAGCCGCCTACTCGAACGCGAACACGTCGCGCAGCGCCTGCTTCAAGGCACCCGCCACGCGCTTCTCGCCCGCCTTGTCCGCCACCGCGCGCTGGTTGCATTCGATCTCGAGGCCGAGATAGCTCATCACTGGCAACACGCTGCGCAGGTGGCTCGCGAACCCATCGGTGTTGCCGAAGTACGGAAAGTTGCGTCGCACCCGCAAGTCGGACCGCGCCAGCATCGCCTTCAGCAGCGCGCAGAAGATGATCTCGAACGGCCGGTCCGGGTCGTGCAGCAGCCCGATGTCGTTGCGCCGATCGACGCCTTTCAGCTTCGGCACGAACGAGTGCACACTGAGATGCAGCACGGGAGCATGGGCGGCCGCGTTGACGATGTCGGTCTGCGCCTCGGTGCGAAAGGGCGACCAGTACTTCGCCAACCGCCAGGTCACCTCGCCGCGATTGAGTTGGTTGCCGGGCACCGGCTTGCCATCGAGGCGCCGCACCACCACCTGCTTATGGTCCTGGCTGCGGTTCAAATCGACGACGAGCCGCGACCACTTGCCGACGTAGAGCGGGGCGCGCAGCCCCTTGGCCAGCAACCGTGCGACACCCAAGGCCCCGAGGTCGAAGGCACGGTGCGATGCCAGCACCCCCTTGGACAACCCGAGATCGCCCAGCTCGCGCGGAATGGCGGCGGACGCATGCTCGCAGGTGACGAACACCTTGACGCCATGCAGCCACTGCTCGCCCTTCGCGGTCACAACGGCAGAGCCGCCAGAGCCGTCGCTGCAAACGTCGCCGGATCGACCTTCGTCCACACGTGCGTGACCTTGCCGTCCGCCCCGATCATCACCGCCAGACGCCGCGCAAACTTGGCGTCGGCGTTGTCGGCGGCTCCGTACGCGATCGCCATCTTGCGGTCGGTATCGCACAGCAACGGGAAGGGGAAGCCGTGCTTCTGCTGGAACGCGGCGTTGTCGCCTGCCGCGTCGAGCGACACACCCAACACGACGACATCGCGATCCATGAAGTCGGCGAACTGATCGCGCAGACCACAGCCTTGCATGGTGCAGCCGGGCGTGCTGGCCTTGGGATAGAACCAAACCAGCACGGACTTGCCGCGGTAGTCAGCGAGGCTGCGCACGGTGCCGGTCTCATCGGCGATCGCGAAGTCAGGCGCCGGCTCACCGCGTTGCAGTTTGGCCGCCGGGGCAACGGCAACCGCCGGGGCTGGTCGCTCGCGCCGAGCACTCGTCGTCGGCGCCTTCGCCTCCAGGCGGGCTTCGTCGCCATTGGCACCATTCGTGGCCGCCGCCGGCTTCTCTTCCGTCGTCGGCGCGGGCGACGCCGTCGGCGCCGTCGGCGCTGGCGTCGGAGCCGGCTTCACGTGCGCATCGATGTAGCTCTGTGCGAACGGCAACTTCTCCACTTCGCGTTCATAGAACGGCACGCCCTCGGTCATCCACTTCGGCGCTGGCTCCTGCTTGCAGTGGTGCGCGAAGTACTCCGCCATGCGGCGGGTCCAGTCCCGCATGTTGGCGCGGTTGCGCAGGCCATGCCCTTCGCCGTTGTAGTTGAACAGATAGCACTCCTTGCCGAGCCGCCGCAGCGCCGTGAAGTACTCGATGCCTTGCGTCCACGGCACCGCGCCGTCCTGATCGTTGTTAAGCATCAGCACCGGCGTCTTCACCTTGTCGGCGAAGTGGATCGGCGAATTCTCGTGGTACCGCAGCGGGAACTGCCACGGCGTGCCACCGATGCGCGACTGCGTCATCTCGTACTGGAACTGCCGCGACATGCCGGACTCGTAGCGAATGCCGCCGTAGGCCGACAGCATGTTGCTGACTGCAGCGCCACTCTCGACGGCGGCGAAGATGTTGGTGCGGGTCACCAAGAACGCGGTCTGGTAGCCACCCCAACTGTGTCCCGCCGCGCCGATGCCCTTCTCGTCGACGAACCCTTGGGCCAGCAAGTGCTGCACGCCGGAGACGACGCACTTCACGCACGACTCACCTGGATAGCCGACCTCGTAGACGACGTCGGGCATGAACCACAGATAGCCGTTGCTGACGTAGTAGGCGGCGTTGGGCGACGTGCCCGGCGCCGGTGCCACGTAGCTGTGCAGGCCCTGGGTCATGCGCTCGTAGAAGTAGACCATCATCGGGTACTTCTTGGTCGGGTCGAAGTCGTCCGGCTTGACCAACACGCCTTGCCGCGGCTGGCCGTTGCCATCGATCCAGCGCACCAGCTCCGCCTTGCCCCACTTGAAGTTCTTCTGCTGCGGATTGACGTCGGAAAGCCGCTGCATGCCGCTGAAGTCCGCCGCCGCGGTCCACAGATCCGGATAGTCCACGTAGGTGCCCTGCGTGAAGAACAAGCGACTGCTCTTCTTCGGCCGCGTGATGTCGCCGAAGTTCTTGTCGGCGAACGCCAGCCGCTGCGGCCGCTGCTGGCGCGTCAGCGAGTCGGCGAAGAAGCCTTCCGCCATGGTGTCGACGTGCGTGGCACCGAGCAGCAACTCGTCGTCGAGCCACATGCGATCGTCGTCGCGCGGCAACGGCTGCAAGCGCAATCGCAACCGATTCTGGCGCCCGTAGCCGTCGGTGACGCAGACCGCAGCCCCGGTCGCGGGAGCGATCTTCCACACGTCGAACTCGTCGTAGATCAGCACGTCGCTGTCGTTCTCGGTCCAACCCGCCGTGCCGTAGGCGCCATCCGGTTCGGGATGGTCGTCGTCATGGCGATGGAACGGCATCGGCAGCGCCGCCGTCAGGTCGCGGCGAGTGCCGGTCGCCACTTCGTAGCTCTGCCAGTGGTAGTTGGCGTCGAACCACATCAGGTAACGACCACCGGGGGAATTGGTGACGTTGCCGCGCAGCCGTTCCAACAACCGCGTGCGCTGCCCGTTCACCGCATCGACCAGCCACACATCGGTGTACCGACCGTCCCAAGTGACTTCCTTCTCGTAGGCGCGGCCGTCGGTGCCGATCAGCTTCTTGCCGTCCGGACCGATCGGCCGCAGCGAACGCAAGCTGTCGTCGCCGAGCACCATCACCTGGTTCTGCGCGCGATGGTAGACCGCCGACCACGATGGGTTGCGCTCGCCGTTGCCGCGCTTCTGCTGCATCGTCTGCAAGGAACCGTCGCGCCAGTTCCACACATCGAGCGTGACTTTGTCTTCGGGCAGGATCGGCAGCGGGTCCGCTGCCGGCCCATCTTGCACCTCGAACGTCAGCGTCCAACTATCGCGAGTGAACGAGGCGCCGCCGGCAACGCGCTTGCCAGCCGGCATGCCCGGACCGCCAGCCCAGGCGATGCGCTTGGCTGCCGAGGTGCCGCCTTCCCACAGGTAGAGATCGTTCTGCGGTTTGTCGGCAGCGAAGTCCTCTTTGTCGCTGGTGAAGGTGACGCATTGCTCCGCGCGATCGAAGCTGACGCCGCCAACACGCACCGCGCCATCGAGCAACTGCGTTGCCTCGCCACCGGCGAGCGGCTGCACGAACAGTCCATACTTGGTGTCCTGCACCGGCTTCTTGGCCGAGGTGTGGTACCACAGCATCTTGCTGTTGCGTGACAGGCCGTAGGCGACCACGTCGGCGATCGTGCGTTCCTTGCCAGTGGTCAAGTCGCGCACCAGCAGCTCGGTGCCGTCGGCGCGCTTGGCTTCGAGCGGGTCGGTCGGGGCGCTGCCACCTGCACCGCGTCGGCCACCTGCACCAGCACCACCAGCACCGCGACGGCCACCGCCACCTTCGCGACGCGCCCCTTCGGCCACGGCGCCTTCCGCAGCCGGCTTGCTTTCTTCGGTCTTGACCTCGGCGGGCTTTTCCTCAGCGGGCTTCTCGACGCCCGACGGCTCAGCGGCCGGCTGCTCAGCTGGCACCGCGGGCTCGCCGACTTTGCCTTCGCCCTCCGCACCGGCGGGCTTGCTGGCGTCGTCAGTCTTTGGCGCTGGCTTCGGCTCCGGCTTCTCTTTGTGGATCAGCACGAACGGCACGTCATCGCTGACCGTCGAGCCCTTCACCTTGCCGAGCTTCTCGAGTTTGCCGGTCGCGAGTTCGAGCACGACCATGTCGCCGCGTTCGCGCGCCGCACCGCCTTCTTCACCGCCGCCGCCGGGGGCGCCACCGCCGCGCCGACCACCAGCGCCGCCTGCCCCACCACGACCGGCACCGCCGCCGAACCCTGCCGGTGGGCCACCTGCACCACCAGCTCCACGTCGCGCCGCGGGGGTCTCCTCGCCCTCCCCTTCCGGCTTTGGCGTCTCTTCCGCATTCGGCTTGTTGCCTTCCTTCGCCTTCTTGCGCAGCTCCTCGATCTTCTTGTTGCGCTCCTCGACCTTCGACTTGCCCTGCGTGAACACCACGAACCGCCCGTCCTCCGTGAAGCGCGCGCCACTGGCAAAGTCGTACCGATAGACCAACGACCCCGTCGTCTGCTTGATCTCGAGCACGCCGTCACCGACTTGCGGCTCGATCTGGAACGCCACCCACGAACCATCGAGGGTGTAGGTCTGACCACGCAGCGACTTCCACTGGTCGTAGTCATCGTGCGTCAGGGGCCGACGATCTTGCGCCACCAGCGAGGCGGCAGCGGTGAGCAGGGCGAGAACGAACGAGGCTCGGGGAGAAACTCTGGACATAGACGACTCCGGTCTAGGCAACGGCGCGGGATCTTAGTGAGGGCGCCGCCAGCCACGGCCCGCCGCCAGCTTCGAACCTGTCGCGTCCTTGTCACGAAACCGCCAAGTCGACGCCGGGCCACTCTGCCATTCGGCGAAATTGAGCCACTTCCTGCATGCGATCGCGCAGTCGTGGTCTCTTCGTTGGCACCCACTGCATGACTCCTGACCCGACCCACGACCTGCTGGCCGAACTCGGTTGGCTGCGCACGCTCGCCCGGCGCCTGGCGCGCGATCCGGAGGTGGCCTCGGACCTCGTGCAAGACGCCTGCATCTTGGCGCTGCAGCAACCCGTGCCACCGCGCAGTTGGCGCGCTTGGCTGCTGACCATCGTGCCCAACTTGCTGCATGGTCGTCGCCGCCAACAGGCCGCGCGCACCCGCCGCGAAGCGGCCCGCAGCGAACGCGGTTCGACCGACGACGCCGCCGCCCTGCTGCAGCGCGCGGAAGCGCAGCAGAAGCTCGTGGCCGCGGTGCTCGCGTTGGCCGAACCCTACCGATCGACCGTGCTGCTGCGCTTCTTCGACGGCCTGCCGCCGCGCCGCATCGCCGCCCAACTCAACGTGCCAATCGCCACCGTGCAGAGCCGCCTGCAGCGCGGCCTCGAGCAGTTGCGGCAACGCCTCGATCACGACTTCCAAGGCCGACCCAACTGGCTCGCCGCGTTCGCCCCGTTCGCGTGGCCCCCCCTTTTCACGCCGACCTCGCTCGGCGTCCTCTTCATGCAAACCAAAGTGAAAGTGCTGACGGCGATCGCTATTCGACCAACGCCGACGCCAAGGAAATCAGCTAGCCGACGACTGCGAAGAAAGCGCACGCGGACACTATCGACCTCATGCCGAGGAACGGACTCGGGGCAACCCCCGATCCCGTCAACGCGCGCGCTCCGGTCACCGTCGGGATGTCTCGTCACGGATCGCCGATCGTGAGCCGTAGATGCCGAGGAGCGGCGCGCGCGTGCCACCGCCGAGGCGCATCCGGCCGCCACGCATGAGATCGGCTTCACTCGCATTTCAGGCCTTCCTCAGAGCCGAGGCGTACGCATGGCACTCGATGAGTTCTAGAGGACATTCTCGGGCTTCCACCAAAGCTTCGCGCCCAGGCCAGGCTGCATCGCCAACGCTTCGGCTGCCGGCAGCCGATCGTCGACCGAGCAAGCGGAATGGCAATGCCCCGGGCATGTCCGAGAACCTCGGCCGCCTCGCGACGACCGGCAGCCAGATGGCATTCGCGCGCACGAAGTTCGAAGTCGACGACGCGCGCGTGCAGGCGCGGCGCGAGGGCGCTCCGGTGCCAACGAACGGAACCACACGGCGCGCCGACTTCGACCACGACGTAGGCCGCCGGCACCTCGTGCCGATGCACCCTGCAGACCAGAGCCGCATCGAACACACCCTGACGAGCCTGGCCACGCAGTCGGTGTCGACGCCGGCGGTGATCGATGGGGCGCGATCGTGGTCGTACAGCGCCACAGCCGCGATGGTCGCTACCAACGCTGCGCGCCTGCGCGCGCATGGCCTGAGCCCTGGCGACCGCGTGCTCATCTTTCTCGACAAGAGCATCGAGAGCGTCGTGGCGCTCTACGCGGTGTGGACAGTGGGCGCGATCGCCGTTCCCGCCAACGAAGGTCTGCACTCGCGGCAGCTCCGCCATCTGCTCGACGACAGCGGCGCCGCCCTGTTGGTGTCGAACGCGCGCAAATTGGCCCGCCTCGATCCAGCTACCACGGTTGGCGTCGACCACATGGAAATCGACATCGACGCCCGCGGCACGGCGGCGCTTGCGTTCGCGCCTGCCGGCAACCGACCGCTCGGCGGCGGCCGGGTGCCAGCCGCCATTCTCTACACCTCGGGGTCGACCGGGCGCCCCAAGGGGATCCTGATCTCACATGCCAACCTGATCGCCGGTGCCCGCATCGTGGCGGGTTATCTCGGCATGCGGTGCGACGAGCGCGTGCTCAGCGTGCTGCCCTTCAGCTTCGACTACGGCCTCAACCAACTGCTGACTACGGTCATGGTCGGAGCCACCCTGGTCCTGCAGAGGTCGCACTTCCCGCCAGACATCTGCCGTTCCCTCCTGGCGCAGCGCATCACGCTAATGGCCGGCGTCCCGGCGCTGTGGATCCAGCTGATGGATCGCCACTCGCCGTACCAGGGCATGGCCTTCCCGGAGCTGCGAATCCTCACGAACTCAGGTGGCGCGTTCCCCGACGGGCTGGTGGATCGCTACCGAACCCATCTCCCGCACGCGCGCATCTTCCTCATGTACGGCCTTTCGGAGGCCTTCCGCTCCACCTTCCTGCCGCCCGAACTCATCGACCGCAAACCCGGCGCGATGGGGAAGGCCATTCCGGAGACCGAAGTGTTCGTGCTGGCCACCGGGGATAGCGGCGCCGCCGCGCGACTGTGCGCGGACGGCGAACCGGGCGAACTGGTGCACCGTGGTCCGACGGTGGCGCTCGGCTACTGGCGCAATCCCGAAGCGACGGCCGAGCGATTTCGGCCCGACCCGTTCGCGCCCGGATCGGGCGAGACGGTCGTCTTCTCCGGCGACGTCGTCCAGCGCGACGCCGAGGGATTCCTGTTCTTCGTGGGGCGGCGTGATCAGTTGATCAAGACGCAGGGCTTTCGCGTCAGTCCCGAGGAAGTTGAGGAGATCCTCTACGCCTCCGGCATGGTCACCGAGGCCGCGGTGTGCGGCGTCGCCGACGCGAGCGGGGACACGGCCATCGTCGCCCACGTCGTGCTCGCGGACCTGCCGGACTTCTCGGCCGACTCGCTGCTGGCGTTCTGCCGGCGCGAGATGCCGAGCTACATGGTGCCGAAGATGGTGCGACGGCACGCGTCGCTGCCGCATACCGGTTCGGGCAAGATCGATCGCAAGGCCCTAGCCCAATGATGGCTCCACTGCCATTGGCGGTGGCAGCCTGCGCAGCGCCGCAGGAACGTTTCGAGCGCCTGCGGGAACGCACTCTCTTGCGCAAGGGCGCCCAAGTACACGACCTCGCCTACGCCAACGCCCACGACGGACCGGCTCCCGACGTAGTGGCGGCCATTCGCAGCGCCCTGGCAGCCGGGCGCGCGCTCGACCTGCAGTACACCCCGTACGGCGGCGCGACGCTGACCCGCCGTCTGGTCGCGGACCAGTTGAGCGCGAGTCTCCATCGCCGCATCGGCTGGCGGCAGATCGTGATGACGCCCGGTGCGATGGCGGGACTGAATCTGCTGTTCCGTGCCGTGCGGCGCGAAGGGCATCGCGACGAGGCGGTCGTGGTCACGCCGTGCTGGCTCGACCATCCGCTGTACCTGGCCCATCTGGGCTACGAACTCCGTCTCGTGCCGGTGGATCCGGTGACGCTGCGCCTCGATGTCGACGCCATCGCGCGGGCGCTCACCGCCAATACTCGGCTGGTGGTTCTCGCTCAGCCGGCCAACCCGACCGGCATGGTCTACACCAAAGACGAACTGTGCGCGCTGGGCGAAGTGTTGCGCGAAGCACCATCGCCCCCGCTGCTCGTGTCCGACGAGTGTCATCGCGACGTGGTCTTCGCCGACCAGGCGCCGATGGTGTCACCGGCCCAGCACTACGACGCCACGTGCATCGTGCACTCGTTCGGCAAGAGCTGGTTCATGCAGGGCCAGCGCATCGGCTACGTGGCGGTCTCACCGGCGATGCCGGACGCGGCGATGTTTGCCGAACGCTTGGTCACCTGGTGCCGCGTCATGGGCTTCTGCACGCCGACGGCGCTCATGCAGCTCGCGGTGCGCGCGTTGCTGGGACGGCAACCCGACCTCACCTTGATCGTGGCGCGCCGGGCGCGCGCCGTCAGCCGTCTGCAGGCGGCGGGCTACGACCTGGTGCCCTCGCAAGGCACGTTCTTCCTCTACCCGCGCGTACCCTGGGGTATGGACGACTTCGCCTTCGCCGAGCGGCTGGCAGAAGATGGAGTGCTGGTGATGCCGGCCGCGCTCTTCCACCATCGCGGCCACTTCCGACTCTCCTTGACGGCGCGCGACGCCGACGTGGACGCCGCCCTCGACCTCCTGTGCGCACTCGCCGCGCAGCGGCTCGTCACGTGAAGACTCTGACCGCACGCTCGCCCTTCGGCGCCGGTCCGGTGAGTGACTTCACTTGGCAGGACGGCAGGTTCGCACCCGTCGGGGTGTCGGCGGCGCGGCTTGAACGGATTGGCGGGCTGTGGGGGCAGTTCGCTCTGCACACGCGCGACGATCGGGCCGACGTACTCGTGCGCGATCGGCTCGGCGTCAACAAGCTCTTCTTCACCGTGACTGCGGCCGGCGACGTCGAGTCGTCGAACTACCTCGCCGATCTCCTGTGGCGCGGCCATCAACTGCGCGACATCTGGTCGGTCCC
The DNA here is from genome assembly GCA_947444055.1 of Planctomycetota bacterium. Taxonomy (GTDB): domain Bacteria; phylum Planctomycetota; class UBA1135; order UBA1135; family UBA2386; genus UBA2386. The sequence goes on along the minus strand of CANEYR010000002.1, from coordinate 26,426 downwards.
CGCCGGACACATGGTGCGGATCGCACCGCGGACCGGCGAGTACAAGCTGGTCCCGCACACGGTGCTCGCCTACGACGCGCCGCGGGAAGCACCGCTGGACGCCTTGGTAGACGGCATCCGGCGCGCCTTGACGTTCACCTTCGAACGCTTGGCGGCAGCGCTGCGCGGCCGCCGCATCTTCGTCAATCTCTCGGGCGGCCTCGATAGCACGGTGGTGGCCCTGTTGGCGCGCGAGCACTTCGATGCGATCACCGCCGTCACCTTCGCGATGGACGACGAGCAAAGTGGCAGCGACCTGAGCTTCGCGCGCCTGGTGGCGGAACATGCGCGCATCCCCTTGGAGGTCGTGCGGGCATCGCCCGACGACGTGGTGGCCTTGCTCGACACCGTGCTCGTGTACGGGCAGGACTGGCGCGACTTCAACGTGCACTGCGGGCTGGTCAACGCCGCCATCGGCCGGGGTCTGCGCGCTCGACTTGGGGAGGACGCCGGCCTGCAGCGGCCGGTGCTGCTCACCGGCGACACGATGAACGAGCTGGTGGCCGACTACAGCCCGGTGGTCTACCGGAACATCGAGTACTACACCCTGCCCAAGGTGCCGATGGACCGACTGCGGCGCGTGCTCGTAGCGGGCCTCGACGCCGGCGATCGCGAAGTCGGGATCTTCAATGCCTTCGGCTTCGATGTCATCCAACCCTATGCGCTGGCCGCCGACGCCTTGATCGCCGTGCCCGGCGCGGTTCTGGCAGCACCGCGCGCCAAGCAGGAGCTGGTCCGCGCGGTGATGGGCGACCGCGTGCCGGCGGCAGTGTACGACCGGCCGAAGGTGCGAGCCCAGGTCGGGAGTACCGAGGGCGGCGGCACTCTGGCCGTACTCGCCGACCGCGGCATCGACGCGATCCGCCTGCAGCAGCGCTTCGCCGAGCTGTTCGGGATCGATGTGCGCGAACTGCAGAGCCTGATCCGCGGCGGCCTGTATCGCTTCACCCCCGTCGCGCCATGGGAGTTGGCACGAGCATGAGCACGGTCGAAGCCGAGGCGATCGCACGCGATCTCGAAGCGTTCCTGCGGCGGAACTTCCAGATCGCCGCGGACGATCCGGGCTTCAACCGCCAGGCCAACCTGTGGGAAGAGGGCTATGTGGATTCGGTGGGCGTGGTCGAGACCGTCGCCCACATCGAGAGCCGCTGGCAGATCACGCTGCCCGAGCACGTGGTCTTCGACCCCGCCTTCACGCATGTGGCGGGCATGGCGGCGCTGATTTCCTCCTTGTTGCAGAAAGGCAGCCCGTGAGCGTGGTACGCCACGAGACCGTCGAACTCACGGATCGCCAACTGCTCGTCTGGCTGGAGCAGGAGTTGGCGGGCGAGGTCCCGGCGAACAACATGATCGCGGTCTTCACGATCGAGCCGACCGAGGAACTGGATGTCGAGCGCTTCCGGCAGGCGTTCGCGTCAGTGGTCCGGCGCAGCGACGCGATGCGCACCGTGTTCGCCGCGGCGGGTGCCGGCGCCTGCCAGCGCGTGCGCACCGATCTCGACTTTGCGGTCGAGGTCGTCGACCTCGCGCCAGCAGCGGATCTCGAACGAGCGTGGCGCGGGTGGCTCGACCAGCGCCGCCAGCGCCCGTTCGCTCTCGAAGAGCGCGCCTTCGATACCGCGCTGGTCCGGCTCGGGGGCGGCGCGATCGCGTGGTACCTGTGTCTGCACCACCTGATCACCGACGCCACGTCGCTGGCCCTGGTCTACCGGCTGACGCTGGAGGCGTATCGCGGCGAGCCGGTAGCGGAGCTGCCGCCGTTCGCCGAGTTCGTCCACCACTCACGCCAACTGGCCGGGTCGCCGCAGCACCAGGCCTCGCAGCGTTTCTGGCGGGATCGCATGGCTGATCGGCTCGAACCGGTGCGGTTCTACGGCCATGTGCAGCGGCCGGCGACGGCGTACTCGCGCCGCCGTTCGTTCCTCCTCACGCGAGCGCAGATCGAGGCGCTGCGGGCAACTTCGGCCGGGCGGGCGGGTGCGCCGGGAGGCAACCAGGCGCTGGCCTCCACACTCGTCGCCGTGGTGATGGCCTACGTGCACCGCGTCAGCGGCAACCGCCGGATCGGCGTCGGCATGCCGGTGGCGAACCGCCCCTCCAAGCGTTTCCGCGCGACCATCGGCCTGTTCATGGAGGTGGCTTCGGTGCGCGCCGAGATCGAGGACGCGGAGACGTTCGCGTCCCTTCTCTGCAAGGTTCGGGACGATGTCAAGCAGGTGCTGTTGCACAGCCGTTGTTGCACCAGCAACCCGACCCACAGCCCGACCTTCGAGGTGATGTTGAACTTCCAGACCACGAAGTTCCCCGCGTTGCTCGGCCCGACGCGCACCGAACTGCTCACCGGGACTAGCGCCTTCGGTGCGACCGACACGCCTAGGGCCGAGCACCGAGGCGCCACTGGGTCCGATCTCTTGGTGGTCACCGTGCACGACTACGATGATCACGGCTCACCATCGATCACCATCGATTGCAACCGCGCCGTGTTCGATGAGCATGGCGCCGATCGCGCGGCGGGTCACTTCCTTCGGCTGCTCGACGCCTGCCTCGCCGATCCGCAGCAGCGGTTGGACGCGATCGATCTGCTGGCCGCCGACGAACGTGAGCACGTCCTGGTGGACTTCAACGACACCGAAGTCGTGCGGCCTGTCGGCGCCACCACCGTGGAGTTGTTCGCCGCCCAAGTGGCACGCAACCCGGGCAAGACAGCGGTCTGCTGCGGCGACCAAACTCTCGACTACGCCGGCCTCTCGGCCCGCGTGGATCGTCTGGCGGAGCGGCTGCAGCGCCTGGGTGTGCGGCCTGAGGATCGCGTTGCCGTCGCGATGCATCGCTCGATCGAGATGCTGGTCGCGCTGCTCGCCACCTGGAAGGCCGAAGCCGCCTACGTGCCCATCGATCCGACGCATCCCGGTGCGCGCATCGAACAGATCTTGGCCGACGCCGACCCCACTTTGCTACTGACGACGTCACGGTTGCGTGCCGTGCTGAAAACGGCGGGCACGATGCAGGTGGTCTGCATCGACGAAGAGCACGATCCGGATGCGGCGACGGACGGCAGCCCCCGCGTGGTGCGGAAGCAACCAAGCGAACACGCTGCCGGCTCCGACCGGCTGGCCTATGTGCTGTTCACCTCGGGCTCGACGGGAAGGCCGAAGGGCGTGGCGGTCGCGCATTCGATGCTGACCAACCTCCTGCTGTCGATGGCGCGAGAGCCCGGGCTCGGCGCCGAGGACCGAGTGCTGGCGCTGACCCCCATCACCTTCGACATCGCGGCGTTCGAGCTCTACGCGCCGCTCGTCGTGGGCGGCACGGTCGACATCGTCGACCACACGATCAGCGCCGACGGCTGGCGCCTGCGCGCCTACATCGAGCAGGCACCGATCTCCATGCTCTTCGCGACGCCGGCCACCTGGCGCATGCTGATCGACAGTGGTTGGCGCGGCGGTCCCCATCTGCGGCTGCTCTCCGGCGGCGAGGCGCTCCCCGCCGATCTCGCGCGGCAGCTACTGGCGCGCGGCTCGGCCTTGTGGAACCTCTACGGGCCTACCGAGACGACCGTGCTTTCGACGATGCACCGGGTGATCGCGGCCGACGACAACACCGCAATCCCCATCGGGCGGCCGATCGACAACACCCGCGTCTACGTGCTGGGCAGCTGTGGACTACCGGTCCCGGTCGGCGTCACCGGCGAGCTCTTCATCGGCGGTGCCGGCGTGGCGCGCGGCTACCACGGCCGTCCGGATCTCACCCGTGAGCGGTTCGTCCCCGACCCATTCGCCCCACGGCACGGCGCCCGGATGTATCGGACCGGTGATCTCGCGGCGTTCACGGACGACGGCGTTCTCCACTACCACGGCCGCGCCGACCGCCAGATCAAACTGCGTGGCTTTCGCCTCGAACCGGCCGAGATCGAAGCCGTCCTGCGCACGCATCCCGACGTGCGAGACTGCGCCGTGGTCGTGCGCGCGGTGAACGACGACCCGCGCCTCGTGGCCTACGTCGTCGGGACCGTGCCGAGTGCGACGACCACTCTGCACACCGCGGAGCTGCGCGCGTTCCTCGGCGAGCGTCTGCCCGACTACATGGTCCCGGCGTTCTTCGTCCCGCTCGCGATGCTGCCACTCACGCAGAATGGCAAGACCGATCTGGCCGCGCTGCCGACGCTGGCGCCAGGAGTCATGCCGGACACGCGCTTGCAGCCCCCGTCTGGCGAGCTCGAAACACGGATTGCCGCGCTGTGGACCGAGGTGCTCGGCGTCGCGCAGGTCGGCCGGCGCGATGACTTCTTCGCGCTCGGTGGTCATTCGCTGCTCGCCGTCCGCCTGCTCCACAAGATCCGCTCGACCCTCGGCGACCACGTGTCCCTGGCCACTCTGTTCGCGAAACCAACCGTCGAGGGGCTGGCGGCAGCGCTGGCTGAAGGCACGATCGCCAGCAGCGGACTGATCCCGTTGCAGCCGCGGGGGAATGGCACGCCAATCTTCTTCCTGCGCGGCATCCACGTGTACCAGCCGCTGGCGAAGTGCCTCGGCGAAGAGCAGCCGAGTTACGGCATGCTCTTGCCGACCGAGCACGAGCAGTTCGAGACTGGCAGGCCGTCGCCCACGTCGACCGCTCCCGGTGACGCCAGCGACCGGAGCGTCGAGGCGCTCGCTGCCGACTATCTCGACGTGATCCGCACCCGGCAGCCGCATGGGCCCTACTGCGTGGGCGGCCATTCCATGGGCGGACTGCTCGCCTTCGAGATCGCCCAGCGGCTGCGCGATGCGGGCGAAGACGTGGCGCTGGTGATCCTGCTCGACACCTGGCTGCCGCGCTCACGCAAGCGGCTGGTCGTGTCTTGGACCCTTGCGCACCTGCGTCGCCTCGGCCGCGGCGATCTCTCGGCCGTGCGCCGGGCCTTTGGGCCACTGGCGAAGCGCCTGCGCGGTTGGCTGCGGTTCTTCGGCGCGCAGCGCCAGCCGGCCAGGTCAGAGGCCGAAGGCGCGCCGGTCGCGGCGGAGATGGAACGTCTGCGCATGGATCGCGCCCGCCGTGCCGCCGCCCAGTACGATCCGCGCATTCGGCCCTATCCGGGCCGCGTCATCCTGTTCCGCGCCCTCGATCGCGAGAAGGCCGATGGCTGGGAAGTCGAGCGAGCCTGCGGCTGGGACCATGTGGTCACCGGCAAACTGGACGTGATCGACGTGCCCGGTGAACACAGCGGCATCCTGCAGCCGCCCTTCGTGGCTACCGTCGCTCGCCAGCTGCGTGTGGCGCTGGCCACAGCCGCGGCCGGCGGCCGAGTAGCGGGGCGCAACAAAGAAGAAATCGCCCGCCAGCGCCCCCAGCAGCAGCGCGAACACCGACGGCCACAGGCTCGTGCCCCACGCGACGAGCAGCACCGCCACGAAGTAGGTAATGACCGGGAAATGATCGCCCAGCGCCGGGTCGAGCAGCAAGCGGAGCAGCGTTGCCACAGCGATGGCGGCGACGGCCAGGGCGTAGTCGGCGGCGGTGCGGGGGCGCGAGGATGTGGTTGGTTTCTTCTGGGGCACGGTCGATCACCTCGCGCTGGCACAAATCACCGACGCAACCCACCCAGTCAGGGCAAGGGCGCATGACAGAGCATCGAAGCGGCTGTCCCTTAACCCACGATGAAATGCGCATGAGTGATCTTTCAAGTGGAGCCTGTTCGCCGAGGTCGCGGACGTGCCCAGGACCTCGGCGCCGATGTAGCGACAACTGGCTGCCGCGATCGCCGGGCCGACGCGCATACCGGCACCAATGCTCCAGCCGTTCACCGTTACGACCTTCGACCCGAACCGCCGCATGCAGGGAGAACCCGTCGACGTCGCAGCGCCACCTTCGCCGCCGCGCGCACGGCCTCCCACTCGGCGTCCTGCAGCACCGCGCGCTCGCCCCACAACCTCGGCGGCCTGACAGCCATCGTCGCGAACTGCTGCGCGATCCGCTCGAGGCTCGATCGCTGCGCGCTCGTCAGCGCCGCACCAGACTGCACCGCGGCGATCGTGTGGTACTCGGCGAAGTCGCGCGCCAGCGCCGCCGGCCGACCGATCGTGCGCACCGAGTCGACACCGATGTGCTCCGGCTCGAGCGCCAGCAACCGCAGCACGGCCTGCAACCGCCCCTTCGCGGGATTCGGCGTCGACGACAAGGTCAGAAGCGATCCAGATTCATCACCTTGTTCCAGGCCGCCGCGAAGTCGCTCACGAACTTCGGCTGGGAGTCAGCACACGCATAGACTTCGGCGATGGCTCGCAGCTGCGAGTTCGCACCGAACACGAGATCCACCGCAGTGCCCGTCCATTTGACCTCGCCCGTCTTGCCGTCCCGTCCTTCGTAGACGTTCTCACGATCGGCTGACTGCTTCCACTCCGTGCCCACGTCGAGCAGGTTGACGAAGAAGTCGTTGGTCAGCGTCCCCGGCCGCTTGGTGAAGACGCCAAGCTTGGACTGCCCGCAGTTCGCATCCAGGACCCGCAGGCCGCCGAGCAACACCGTCATCTCGGGCGCGGTCAGCAAAAGCAGGCTCGCCCGCTCCACGAGCAGCTCTGTCGCCGATCGGTCAGAGACCTTGCCGAGGTAGTTGCGGAAGCCGTCTGCGGTCGGTTCGAGCACGGCGAAGGAGCCCACGTCGGTCATTGCCTGCGACGCGTCCGTCCGCCCAGGCGAGAAGGGAACCTGCACGTCTTGCCCGGCTGCCTTCGCCGCCTGCTTCACCGCGGCACACCCGCCCAGCACGATGAGATCGGCGAGCGAGATCTTCTTGCCGCCGGCCTTTGCGCTGTTGAAGTCCTGCTGGATCTGCTCGAGGGCTTGCAAGACCTTTGCGAGTTCGGCTGGTTGGTTGACCTCCCAGTCCTTCTGCGGTGCGAGGCGAACGCGGGCGCCGTTCGCTCCTCCTCGCATGTCCGTGCCGCGGAACGTGGCCGCCGACGCCCAGGCGGTCGCGACCAGTTGCGAGGTGGACAGTCCCGAGGCAAGGATCTTGCTTTCGAGGTCCGCGACATCTTGCTCGCCGACCAGTTCGTGGCCCGCTGCGGGAACTGGGTCTTGCCACAACTGAGGTTCGGGAACCAGCGGGCCGAGTAGGCGCGAGTGCGGGCCCATGTCGCGGTGCGTCAGCTTGAACCACGCCTTGGCGAACGCGGCCTGGAACTGCTCCGGGTTGTCGCGGAAGCGCTTGCAGATGGGCGCGTAGATCGGATCCAGCTTCAGGGACAAGTCCGTCGTCAGCATCATCGGGGCGTGGCGCTTCTTCGGATCGTGGGCGTCGGGGACGGTCCGATCGGTCTCGCCCGCCTTGGGCCGCCATTGCTGGGCCCCGGCCGGGCTCTTGACCAGCTCCCACTCGTAATCCATGAGGTTTTCGAAGTAGTCGTGCGACCACTTCACCGGGGTGTAGGTCCAGGCTCCTTCGAGGCCGCTGGTGATCGTGTCGCCAGCCTTGCCCGTGCCATACGAGTTCTTCCAGCCCAGGCCCTGCTCTTCGATGCTGGCGTGCTCGGGCGAGGCGCCGACATGCTTGGTCGGATCGGCCGCGCCGTGGGCCTTGCCCAGCGTGTGGCCGCCGGCGATCAACGCGACGGTTTCCTCATCGTTCATCGCCATGCGCGCGAACGTCGTCCGGATGTCCCGGGCCGCGGCCAGAGGATCCGGCTTGCCGTTGGGGCCCTCCGGATTGACATAGATCAGGCCCATTTGGGAAGCGGCGAGCGGGTGCATGAGCTCGCGGTCCCCCGCGAAACGCTTGTCCCCCAGCATCTCGGTCTCCGGCCCCCAGTTGGTGAGTTCCGGCTCCCAAACGTCCGCGCGGCCACCAGCGAAGCCGAAGGTCTTGAACCCCATCGTCTCGAGGGCCACGTTGCCGGTGAGGATCATCAAGTCAGCCCACGAGATGCTCTGGCCGTACTGCTGCTTGATCGGCCACAGCAACCGGCGAGCCTTGTCGAGACTCGCGTTGTCAGCCCAACTGTTGAGCGGCGAGAACCGGATCGTGCCCGAGGCCGAACCGCCGCGGCCGTCGGTGGCGCGGTAGGAGCCTGCGCTGTGCCAGGCCAACCGGATCATCAACCCGCCATAGTGACCATAGTCTGCCGGCCACCAGTCTTGGGACGTCGTCAGTGCGGCCGCGATGTCCTTCTGCACGGCTGCCAGGTCGAGTTTCGCGAACTGCTTCGCGTAGTCGAAGTCCTTGCCCATCGGATTGCTCTGCTGCGAGTCCTGGTGCAGAACCTGCAGGTTCAGCTGATTGGGCGACCACTTCTGCTTCGGCGGCGCGTCGCCGGCTGCCGAGTTGCCTTGGGTTGCGCCCATCACTGGGCACTCGCCAGCGGCTTCCGCTCGTGTGACCCCGGCTTCCACGCGGGTGCCGTCGGCCGGCACCGAGCACCCACTGGTCGCTACCAACCCACTGAAAGCCAAAGTTCCAAGCCCAACAAAACTCGTCTTGCTCATGAGTCGCATTCTGTTTCCTCGAGATCTCCCGCGCATTGCGGGGGCGCTATTGACGTCTGTGATATGTGTCATGTGATTCTTGATGGTTGTTGACTGGTAGTTGGCTGCTCCGACTGCGAAGCTCAGGTTCACTTTGGTGCTTAACTGCCCACGCCTTCGGGATCCGCAAGACATTCGGGACAGGTGCCCCAATAGATCACCTCCGCCTCGTCGATCCGGTAGTTCGAGCCGGAGGCGGCGGTCAAGCACGGCGCTGAGCCAACGGCGCAGTCGACATCGACCGCTTTTCCGCAGGTGCGACAGATCGCGTGATGATGGTTGTCGCCGACCCGAGGGTCGTAGAGGACCGGCGACCCGGCGGGCTGAAGGCGCCGAATCAGGCGCGCCTCGGTGAGCACCCGGAGGGCGTCATAGACCGCCTGTCTCGAGATGGCGCCGATCGCGGCGCGCACGTGCTCGGCTACCTTGTCTGGCGTGCAGTGAGGCAGTTGCGACACCGCCCGCATCACGGCCAAGCGCTGGGCCGTAACTTGGAGCCCATGCGCGCGCAGGAGGTTAGCTGGATCGTATTTGATGATTTTAGATTAGATCTAATTCTAGACTCAGTCAAGACCTCTTAGCCCGAACTGTTTCCTGCTCGCGTCCCCCGATGTCGTGTCGTTCGGCGTGCCTTTAGCCGGGCATAGATCGTCGTGATGCCGACGGCCCCGCCGACGAATCATCCTGGCGCCACGATGCAACCCACCGCCTTCTCCGACTTGCTGCGGCGCCATGGCGGCTTGATCGCCAAGGTGGCTTACGCGTACTGCCGCGACGCCACCGACCGCGACGATGTCGTGCAGGAGATCGCGGTACAGCTGTGGCGCTGCCTCGACGGCATGGCCGCGCTCGACAAGGCGCTGGTGTTGCTCTGGCTCGACGGCAACGACCATGCGACCACCGCCGACGTGCTCGGCATCTCGGTGTCGAACGTCGGCACCAAACTGGCCCGCATCAAAGAACGACTCACTCAACTGCTCGCCACCGAACCCGACCCGAAGGACTGCGATGCCTCTCGATGAATTGAAGAACGTGTGGGCTGCGCACACCGCCCTGCTCGAACGCGCCGTCGCCATCGATGAACGCTTGTTGCGCGGCCAGCTCGGTCGGCGAATGCGCTTGGCGCTCGTGCCGCAGGCGGCGTGGCGCGCGCTGCAAGCGCTACTCGGCGCGTTGGCCGTGTGGTTCGTGCTGCCGGTGGTCGCTTCGCACATCGAGCAATCGCTCTACCTCTTCGCCGGCGGCGCCGTGGTGGCGTTCCTCGCGGTGTTCACGCTCGCCTCGGCAAGCCTCTGCGTGCGCGCCCTACAACTCGACTTGACGGCACCGGTCGTCGCGATCCAACGCGACTTCGAACGGCTTCGCCTCGCCGAGTACCGAGCCACGAAGTGGGCGCTGTTGCTCGGCACCGCCGCATGGCTACCACTGCCGCTGCTGCTGCTCGAAGCGTTCGCTGGCCATCCGGTGCTGCCGTTCGTGCATACGCCGTGGCTCGTCGCCAACGTCGTGTTCGGACTCGGGCTGCTGGTGGCGGGCTCGTGGTGGTCGCGGCGCGTCGTCGAACGCGGCGATTGCATGGATGCTCACGCGCCAAGCCCGCGCGCCCGCTGGTGGATCGACGCGCTGTCAAGTCGCGGCGTGCGCAACGCCTCGCGCCATCTCGACGAGCTTGCGATGTTTGCGCGCGAAGAAGGGTGACGGTCGCGGCCGACGGAGTCGCGTCACCCGCCGGCGGACGGCGTCAGCCGCACGCGCACCAAGAAGTCGTGCAGCGCCCGCTCGACTTCGACCGGCAGCCGCGCCGGCAGCGGCGAAGTCGCCGCCGCGGCCCGCAGTTCCCCCACCAGCCGCTCGAACTCCCGTTGATGGAACGGCAGCTCCGCGGCCGCCATCACGCCCTGCTCGGCACCCGTCGTCTTGCGCGCGATCAGTGCGTCGACATGCGACAGCCGCGTCGCCTGATTGAGCACGCCGAGGTTGGCCTGCACTTCGCCCGTGCGCAGCAAATGAATGCCCGTCAGCAACACCCGGTAGACGTAGAGCAGCGGCTTGACGCGCGGCGGCGCTTCCTTGCAGCAGAGCCGCCACTGCGTGTCGGCGAAGCCGAGGTAGTGCCGCACGTGCGCGGCCGTGACGCAGCGGCGACCGAGCGCGCACAGCTCTTCGTGCCAGGGAGTGGTGCGCACGACGAGCGGCGAGAACAACTGCTCCAACACGTAGCCGTTGGGCCGGCGCATGAGCCGCACGAACTTGCCGACGTCGTGCGTCACCAGATCGAGGTCGAGGCCGCTCGTCGCGTCCATGCGTTCGATCGTCTCGGGGCCACGCACAAGCCCGATCACCTCGCGCAGCGGCAGCACGTGCACGCCGCGCAGGTCGAAATCCGAGTCAGGCGACGGGAAGCCGTAGAGGTGGGCGCCGCTGATCGTCGCGAACAGCAAGGGCTGCGGATGCGCGGCGGCGATCACCTGCAGTCGTGGATCGGCAGCGACGTTCACGGCAACTGCTCCTGCAACGCCAGCCGTCGCGCGCGCCGCAAGAAGGCATCGACGCGCGCGTAGTCCGGCCGTTCCGGCAGCTTCGTCACAGCCGCCGCCGCGGTGAAGCGCACGTGCAGTTCCTGACGCCACGCCTCGACCTCGGACCATGGCACTTCCCCGCGCCGCACGGCGAGAAGGCGTTCCCGTTGCGCGCCCACGTGCACCGGCACCTCGCCCGTTTGCAACACGTCGATGCCCGCCGACAGCAACCGCAGCAGATGCATCACGTGCTTCCACTTCGGCGCGCCATGCTGCCGCAAGTCGGCCGCGAGCTTCTTGAACTGCGAGGCCACATAACCCGAATAGGTCTGGAACACGAGCTGCGACAGGAACGCTCCGCGCAGCGCGAGCAATTCGTGGCCGAGCGCGGTCGCGGTCTCAACCAACGGCGACCACAGGCACTCGAGCACGTTGGGGTTCGCCTTGCAGGCCATCACCAAGCACTTCTGCAGTTCCCAGTACGTCTCCTGTCGGCCTTCGTCATCGATCTGCTCGGGCACGCCGTACAGCGACCACTGCAACTCAGCAGGCGGCAGGAACACCCCACGCCGATCGGTGTCGCTGGACTCGACGTCAAGGCCGTACGCGCGCGAGCCGATGACGACGCGCAGGATCACCCGCTCGAACAGGGCCCGACCGCCAGGCGGCGGCGCCAACTCGCGGTCCTGGAACCGCGCGAGCGTCACCAGTTGCTCGCGCGAGAACGCATGCTCGTGGCCATCCACGAGCCGCACCCAGTACGAGTGCGAGCCATCGGTCGGCGCGCGCAGCACGGTGCCGAAGGCGCCGCGCGGCACGCGCACGCCGCCCGCGTCGCCACGCAGGTCGATCGTGGTGACCACCTGCGTGCCCGCCGGCAGGATCAGCAGTTCACCGTGCGGACCAGACATCGTCGGCCCATCGTCGCGAGGCGCCGAAGCCCCGTCCAGCGAGCAGCCGCATGTAATCGATCGCCTACTTTGTGCGAATGTTATCGATCGCGAGCATGCGGTGCCGCACGGCCTGCCACCGGCCCCATGGGCGGAACGGGCCCGCGGACGACCTCGCGCTCGCTACTACCTAAGGTAATGTGCCCCGCCATGACATCACTCGCTCGCCGCGTGCTCTGGACCGGTGTGCTGCTGCTCAGTTCGCAAAGCGGCAACCTGTGGGCGCAGGACAACAAGCCCGCGGCGCTGTTCGACCGTTACGAAGCCAGCTCGCACATGCTGCCGATGCGCGATGGCGTGAAGCTGCACACGATCGTCGTCACCAAGAAAGAGACCGCCGAACCGCTGCCGTTCGTGCTGCTGCGCACGCCGTACGGCGTCGCCAACTGGTCGCGCCATTTCGATTCCTACATGAATGAGCTGGCCGAGGACGGCTACGCGTTCGTGTTCCAGGACATCCGCGGGCGCTTTGGCAGCGAAGGCACGTTCGTCATGCAGCGCCCCCTGCGGGCGACCGACCCCAAGCTCACGATCGACGAGTGCACCGATGCCTATGACACGATCGACTGGCTGATCAAGAACGTGCCGCACACCAACGGTCGCGTCGGCATGCTCGGCGTCAGCTACGACGGTTGGACGACGATCATGGCGGCGGTGCAACCGCACCCGGCGTTGCGCGCGATCTCGCCGCAGGCCTCGCCGGCCGACATGTGGCTCGGCGACGACTTCCACCACAACGGCGCCTTCCGGCTCAGCTACGGCTTCGAGTACGCGGCGATGATGGAGACCGGCAAGACCACGAAAGCGTTCCAGTTCGACCGCTACGACACCTTCGATTGGTACCTGCAGCTCGGTTCGCTCAAGCACGTCAACGAGAAGTTCCTGCATGAGCAGATCCCGACCTGGAACGACTTCGTCGCGCACCCCGACTACGACGCCTTCTGGCAGGCGCAGACCGTGGTGCCGCAGCTGACGAGCTGCACGGTGCCGACACTCAACGTCGCCGGCTGGTGGGACCAGGAGGACTTCTACGGCCCGGTCGAGATCTACCAGGCGCTCGAACGGCACGACACGCAGCACCACAACCACCTCGTCGTCGGCCCGTGGAACCACGGTGGCTGGTCGAGCGGTGCCGGCGACAAGCTCGGGGCGATCCCGTTCGGCAGCAAGACGGCGGCCTTCTACCGCGAGAACGTGCAGGCGGTGTGGTTCCGCCACTGGCTGAAGGACAAGGGCAAGCTCGACCTGCCCGAAGCGCTGACGTTCGAAGCGGGCAGCAACGAATGGCGCCGCTGGGACGCGTGGCCACCGCCGGCCGCGCGCGAGCAGCGCCTCTATTTGCAGGCTTTAGGCGGGCTGTCGTTCGAAGCACCGTCGGCGAATGGCGAAGCGGAGTTCGACGAGTTTGTGTCGGACCCCGCGCATCCGGTGCCGTACCGACAGCGGCCGATCCAGGCGACCTACGGGCCGGGTTCGAAATGGCGCGAGTGGCTCACCGAGGACCAGCGTTTCGTCAAGGACCGCGCCGACGTGCTGACCTGGCAGACGCCCGTGCTCGAAGAAGACGTGACGATCGCAGGCAACATCGTGGCCCACCTGTTCGCGTCGACGACGGGCACCGACGCCGACTGGGTGGTGAAGCTCATCGACGTCTACCCCGAGGACTTCGCGACGCAGCGCACGCTGGCCGGTCATTGCCTGATGGTGGCCAACGAAGTGCTGCGCGGCCGCTACCGCACCAGCTTCACCAAGCCGTCGCCGCTGACGGCGGGCGAGGTCGCCGAGTTCACCATCGGCTTGCACACGCAGAACCACACCTGGAAGAAGGGGCACCGCATCATGGTGCAGGTGCAGAGCACGTGGTTTCCGCTGATCGATCGCAACCCGCAGACTTTCGTGCCCAACATCTTCCTCGCCGACGACAGCGACTTCCGCGCGCAGACGCACCGAGTGTTCCGTTCGGCAAAGGCGGCGTCGTATGTCGCGCTGCCGGTCGTGACACAGGCGCGCTGACCCCGACTCCGCGAGGGTCCGTTCGCCCGCTACCGCGACGGCCAGGCAGACGCTTGGTTCTGCGCGTCCCACGCCTGCCACGCGGCTTGCAACGTCTGCACGGCCTCGGGCTCGGCCGTGGCCAGGTCCTTCGCTTCCCCAACGTCCTGGTCGAGGTCGAAGAGCTGCGGTGCGGCACCATCGATCGTTACCAGCTTCCACTTGCCCTGACGGATCGCGCGCTGCTTGCCAAACCGCCAGCACAGCTCGTCGCGCGGCGGTGCCTTGCTCGCGCCGGATAGGAACGGCAACAGATGGACCCCGTCGAGCCCTTCAGCCTTCACTCCCGCGGCCGCGAGCATCGTCGCGGCGAGGTCAATGGTGGCGATCGGCGCTTCGCACAGCGAACCTGCGGGCACCTTGCCTGGCCAGCGCACCAGCATCGGCACGCGCACGCCACCCTCCCATACCTGCCCCTTCCTGCCGCGCAGCGGACCGTTGCCGCTGGTCGTCGACGGCGTCGGGCCGCCGTTGTCGCTGAGGAATACGACCAGCGTGTTGTCCTGCAGCCCGCACGCATCGAGCTTGTCGAGGATCGCACCCACGGCTTCGTCGAGGCCGAGCAACATGCCGGCGAAGGTCTTTCGCTTGCCTTCTAGTGTGGTGAAGCCAGCGATGCGTGCGACGGGGGCGGCCAGCGGCGCGTGCACGGCGTTGAATGGCACGTAGAGGAAGAACGGTTCCTTCTGGTGCTTGTCGACGAACGCCACGGCCTCGCGCGCGAACGCGACGGTCAGCCACTGCGGTTCGGCGACGGGCGTGGTGCCGCGCAGGATCGGGTTGGGCGCGGCCGTCGGGTCGACGTCTTCCGGTTTGGCCGCCGCTGCCGCAGTGGGCCGATAGCCGTGCGCGCCAGCGAGGAAGCCGAAGAACTCCTGGAAGCCGCGCTCCGTCGGCCGCAGGCCTTCGCGGTAACCAAGATGCCACTTGCCGACCATGCCGGTCGCATAGCCCGCGACGACCAGCCGTTCCGCCAGCATCGGCTGGTCCTTCGGCAGCCCGAAGTTGGCCGGCGCTTGCTGCGCGTTGCCGGCGTTGAACTCGAAACCGAAGCGTTGCCCATACCTGCCCGTGAGCAGCGCCGCGCGCGTCGGCGCACAGACCGGGCAGGTCACATAGCCGCTGATCGCGCGCATGCCGTGCGTGGCGAGGCTGTCGATGTGTGGTGTCGGCACGTCCGTGCCGCCATAGCAGCCGAGTTCGCCGTAGCCGAGGTCGTCGGCGACGATCAACACGATGTTGGGTGGCTTCTGCTTGCTAGCGGCTGGCGGCGCGGGGTCCTGGCTGCGACAGGTAATGGCGAGGGCAAGGCTGAGGACCGCGACGAGAGGGTGCCGAAGCATTGGTAGGGCTTGGTTACGGCTCCCGGTGGAAGAAGCAAGGTCCGGGCTCACAAGCGCCGTTCAGGAGCCGCACCATGAACCGACCCTACTCCCCTTCGAGAATGGGGCCGCGGTCTCTCGCGCCGTGCAGCACGTGCACAACCTCGATGCCATCCTCGACCTCGCGGTAGTAGACGAGAACCGGGAACCCGTGGACGAGCCAGACGCGGAGGCCCGCGAGCGCTGGGTGCTTCGAGCCGAAGAATCGGCCTCGGGCCCAACTCGCGGCGAGTGCTGCGAGCGTGGTCTTCAGTGTGCTGTAGAAAAGCTCAGCGACGGTCGCCCCAGCCTTCTCGGCGTAGTAAGCGACCTGCTCATCCACCTCGCGGTCGGCGTGCTCGAGGATGAAGAAGCGCTTGGTCATGGGCGCGCGGTCTTCTTGCGTATGAGGTCAGCGACGCGCCCATCCTTGTTCTTCCAATACTCGTCCGTGAGCTCGATGCGCCCGCCGCGGGCGATGGCCTGTAGAAGCTTCGCTTCCGCAACGGCACCTTCCTGGGCTTCGCGCAGGAGCTGCCGCACGTACTCGCTCGCTGACGAGAAGCCGCCCTTCGTCACTTGCTCATCCACGAACTCCCGAAGCGACTCCGGCAGCGAGATGTTCATGCTGGTCACCGGCTGGTTGGTTGCCATGGGCCCCATCGTCTCTCGAATGGCAGAATCTGGCAAGGTGTGCCATCGTGGCGTCAATCCGCGGAGCCAACCTTCGTCGGCATCGGGCATCGACCAGAACCTGGCCCCGAACTCGACCTGCTGATCGTGCGTGGCAATCGCCGCGTGGGTTTCGAGTTCAAGCTCGGTTCGGCCCCGGATCTCACGTCGTCAATGCACGCCGCCTGTCAGGACCTCGCGCTCGATCGACTGTGGGTCGTGCACCACGGCAAAGACCGCTTCAAGCTGGCTCCGAAGGTGGAAGCCGTGCCGCTGCGCCAACTCCGCGACACGAGAGTCTGGTGACACGAGGCCGCAGGCCGCTCGGCCACTACCTGTTCGACGTCGAACGGAAGAACGGCCGGATGCGCGTGCGGCAGAACCAGCGTCGTGACGGTCGCCGGGCACGTCGTGGCGAACCGCGCGAGGAACGGCGTCGCGGCGCCGCCAGGCGCGAGCCTATCGGCGGCGGTCAGCTGGCGTCGCGGCGTGAACCTGTTTCTACAAAGCCGAGTCTTCGCAACGCTCCGCGCAGGTTGAACAGGAGGCGCATCGAATCCTCTCGTGGTGCCGTGCAAGCAGGGCTGTTCGAGAACTTTGTCCCTGGCTGCGCGGCGATTGCCGCAGGCGTTCATCAGCGATTCGAACGGTGCAGGGGTTTCACGTCCCAAGCCGCGTGAAGCACGATCTGCATCCACGGGGCATGAGAGTTGCTCCACCCGGTCGTACTCGGTCCCCATTCCAAAGGAATCACTGATGAACTTCCCTCGTCTGCTTGGTAGCGCCGGTCTCGCCGTGTTGAGCCTCTTCGCGTTGGCTCTGAGTCCCCAAGACCCCAAGCCCGTCCCCCAGCACCAGCACAAGGCTCATGACGCGGCCATGGCAAAAGGTGCTTCCGCCGATGCCAAGATCATCGCCGACTGCATGGTCTGCTGCTCAAGCTGCGCAGGACACTGCGCGATGCTCGCGGGCGAAGGCAAGAAGGAGCACGTGACTACCCTCATGCTGCAGTCCGATTGCGCGACGATCTGCGCGGCGACCGCAACCCTGGTCGCCTGCGGGAGCTCCTTGGCGGGCCCACAACTCGAAGCCTGCGCGAAGGCTTGCGACGCCTGCGCGGCCGAATGCGAGAAGTCCAGCGACGCGATGATGAAGGAGTGCGCAGAGACCTGCCGCAAGTGTGCGACCCACTGTCGCAACATCTCCGGGCAGCGCAACGCAACGCCCAAGTAGCGCGAGGTTGCGTGGGCCCACGGCTACGCACTTGAGCCCACGAAACAACCGACTGCACCCCGTCGTTCGGTCAGCGGAGTGAATGACCTTCCATCGACGCCCGAGTGCAGGCTGCCAATCCGGTTGCTCGCTCCGCAAGCGGCGAGCAACATGCGCGCGATGAAGAGCACGCGGACCATGGCCGTTACTGCCGCCGGCGTGCTCATGGCTCTCGCGTCGAGCTGCGTCGGTACGCCGGCCCCCGGCGAACAACGGGCACGCGAGGACCTCGAGCACGTGCGCAGAGCCTATCGGCCGGGCGACGCCAAGCCTGACCTGCCTGCGCTCGCCGCGGCATCGTCACTCGATGATTATCTGCGCTTCGCGGTCTTCAAGAACCCGCGCGTCGAAGCGGCCTACTATGCATGGGCTGCCTCCGTTGAAGGGATCACCGTCGCGCGGTCGCGGCCCGACCCGAGACTCACGTTCGAGGCCGACATCACCCGGATGCTCGAAGCCCTGATGCCGGGGCTGATGATGGACTTCCCAGGGCCCGGCAAGCTCGCCGCGGCCGGGGCGGCTGCGGCAGAGGAGAGCCAGGCGAGTTACTTCGGCTTCGAACAGGCGATCCTGCGCACGGCCGTCGCGGTCAAGACCGCCTACTACCGCCTCCACTTCCTAGAGGAGAACCTGCGCGTGCAGCGCGAGACTCTGACTTTGCTCCAGAATCTGGAGCAGCTGGCGCAGCAGCAGAACGCTGCCGGCCGCGTCACCTTGCAAGATGTGCTGCGCGCCCAGATCGAAAGGGATCAGGTGAGCACGCAGATCGAGAACCTCGAGGATTCGCGGTTGCCGCTGCTCGCCGAACTCAAAGCCGCACTCGGCCTGCGACCAACAGACCCCGACCCGCCCGTTCCCACGACGTTCGAGTCTTCGCCTGAAGCCGAGTCCGCGGACGCTCTGTTGCAGACCGCCCTGCTGCGCAACCACGCGGCGCTCGGGGCCGATGGCGAGACCACGCCGACCGGTGTCGAGGGCAAGTTCACCTGCCCGATGCACCCGCAGGTGTTGCAGGACGCAGCGGGGGCATGCCCGAGCTGCGGGATGCCGCTCGAGCAGGTCCCTGGCGCGCCGGCGACCGCCACACCCGTGGATCCCGCGGCGACGCCGAAGTTCCAGTGCCCAATGAAGTGCGAGGGCGAGAAAACCTACGCCCAGCCCGGGAAGTGCCCCGTCTGTGAGATGGTGCTCGAAGCAGGGCAGCCGGTGGTCGCAGTCAACGGCCCGCTCGCCATTCCGAAGTCCGCCGTGCTCGACAGCGGCATGCGCAAACTCGTCTACGTCGAAAAGTCCAAGGGGCTGTTCGAACCGCGCCAGGTGACGCTCGGGCCGAGCGCCGGAGCGTTCTATCCGGTTCGCTCCGGGCTCACCGAGGGTGAGCGCGTGGTCACGCGCGGCAACTTCCTGATCGACAGCCAATTCCAGATCAATGGCGATCCGAGCCTGCTCTACCCGGGCGGGCTGCACGCCAGCATGGGGCACCAGCACGGCGGCACGACGACGCCAACGGCACCCGGCAAGGCGGCACCGGTCAAGCCCGCAGCCGACGCCAAGCCCGACGAACACGCCGGTCACAAGCGCTAGCCGCGACCGCCATGGTCAACGCCGTCATCCGTTGGTGCCTCGACCACGCGTTCCTGATGGTCCTCGCGATCGTCGGGCTCGGCGCTGCCGGCTGGTGGGCGATCCGCAACACGCCGGTCGACGCCATCCCGGACATCGGCGAGAAGCAGGTGATCGTCTACGCCGACTGGGCCGGACGCAGCCCGCAGGACGTCGACGACCAGGTCACCTACCCGCTGACCACGAGCCTCACCGGCACGCCCGGCGTCAAGTCGATCCGCTCGATGTCGGGGTTCGGCTTCGCCATGGTCTTCGTCATCTTCAAGGACGACGTCGACTACTACTGGGCTCGTTCGCGCGTGCTCGAGCGCATGAACGTGGCGCAGCAGCGCCTGCCGATGGGCGTGGTGCCGGTGCTCGGTCCCGACGCGACGGCGCTCGGCCAGATCTACTGGTACACGATCGAAGGCGAGGGCTTCGATCTCGCGGAACTGCGTTCCGTGCAGGACTGGTACGTGCGCTACCAGTTGCAGGCGGTGGAAGGCGTCAGCGAGGTTGCGAGCATCGGCGGCTTCGTCCAGCAGTACCAGATCGACCTGCATCCCGACCGCATGCGCGCCCAGCGCGTGACGTTGATGGACGTCTACGACGCCGTCCGCAAGAGCAACATCGACGTCGGCGCCAAGGTCATCGAGAACGCCGGCATCGAGTTCTTCATCCGCGGCATCGGCTTCGTGAAGACGGTCGAGGACCTCGAGAAGGTGGTGATCCGCGAGGAAGGTGGCACGCCGGTCTTGCTGCGCAGCGTCGCCACGGTGCAGCTCGGGCCGGACTTCCGCCGCGGTGCGCTCGACAAGGCGGGCGTCGAGGCGGTCGGCGGCGTCGTACTGATGCGCTACGGCGAGAACCCCCGCGACGTCCTCGCGCGCGTGAAGCAGAAGCTCGAGCAATTGGCGCCCGGTCTGCCGAGCAAGAAACTGGCCGATGGGCGCGAGTCGAAGCTCAGCATCGTGCCGTTCTACGATCGCGCGACGATCGTCGAGGAGACGATCGACACGCTGCGGACAGCGCTGCTCGAGGAGGTGCTGCTCGCGAGCCTGGTGATCCTGTTCTTCCTGATGCACCTGCGCACCACCCTGGCGGTGCTGCCGACGCTGCCGCTCGCGATCGCGACCTCGTTCCTGCTGATGTACGTGTTCGGGATCGACAGCAACATCATGTCGCTCGCCGGCCTCGCCATCGCGATCGGCGACGTCGCCGACATGGGCATCATCATGGTCGAGAACATCTACCGCCGGCTGGCCGCGGCCACGCCGGAGGAGATGCGCACGAAAGGGCACCGTGGACTCGTCTACGAGGGCGCCACCGAAGTCGCGGGAGCGATCGTCACGGCCGTCATGAACACGATCGTGTCGTTCATTCCGGTGTTCTTCCTGACCGGCCAGGAAGGCAAGCTGTTCCAGCCTCTCGCGTACACGAAGACGTTCGCGATCGGCGCCTCGGTGGTGCTGGCGATCACGCTCGTGCCGTTCCTGTGCTGGCTGCTGTTCCGCCCGGTGCAGTGGCGGCGCGGTGTCACGCTCACCGTCGCGGTGGGGATCGGCCTGCTCGCTATGCTCGCGACGCATGCCGTCTTCCGGTGGGGTCTCGGCACCGGCCACGACCGCGGCTGGCTGATTGCGGGAGCGGTGGGCATCGGTGTCGCCCTTTGCGTCGTGCGCATGACGAAGGAGCGCTTCCTGCCGCTCGAGGCCAACCCCGTGTCGCGCGTCGTCGCGAGGGTCTACGTCCCGGCGCTGCGGTGGGTGCTCGCGCACAAGAAACTGTTCCTCGTGGCGCCCTTGCTCGTGCTGTTCGCGGGGATGTCGGTGTGGCTCGGGGTGGCGCGCACGCTCTACCCGGTCGAGGCTCTCGCGAACCTGTTTGCGAGCGAGAACGCATCGCCCGAGCTGCAGCGTCTGATGCATGCGCCGCCTGGCGCGCCGGTGGTGCGTCCGCTGCTCGAACTCGCGCAACTGCGGTGGCAGAGCGTGCGGCAGAAGGACGGCAGCGAGTCCTCGCGCATGCTGTGGCGCCGCCAGGAGCCCCGCGAGCGCGACGCAGAAGTCGCCGCGGGCCTCGTCGTGACCGGGGAGGTCCGGATCCTGCCCGGACTCGGCCGCGAGTTCATGCCGCCGCTCGACGAAGGCTCGTTCCTCTACATGCCGTCCCTGCTGCCGCAAGGTTCGCTCGCGCAAGCCGTGGAGGTGAACAGCAAGCAGGACCTCGCCATCGCCAGCGTGCCGGAAGTGGAGTCCGTGGTCGGCAAGATCGGCCGCGCGGAGTCGGCGCTCGATCCGGCACCGATCGGCATGATGGAATCGATCGTCATCCTCAAGCCGGAGGCGGAGTGGCGCACGCACCCGGTGGAGCGGTTCTTCGGCGACTGGCCCGGCTGGCTCAAGGCGCCGCTCGCGTGGGCCTGGCCCGAAGAGCGACGCATCACCAAGAACGAGATCCTGACCGAGCTGCAGGAACGCACGGCCATCCCCGGCGTGCTGCCGACGTGGCTGCAACCGATCCAGACGCGCCTCGTGATGCTGCAGACGGGCTTCCGGGCGATGATGGGCGTCAAGATCTACGGCTCGGACCTGAAGGAGATCGAGCGCCTCGGCCTGCAGATCGAGCAGTTGCTGCGCGAGGTGCCGGGCGCCACCGACATCGTCGCCGACCGCATCGTCGGCAAGCCCTACATCCAGATCACGATCGACCGCGACCGCATCGCCCGCTACGGCGTCAACATCCGCGACGTGCAGGACACCGTCGAGATGTCGCTCGGCGGCATGAACCTCATGGAGGCCGTGCAAGGCCGCGAGCGCTACCCGATCCGCGTGCGGTTGGCGCGCGACTTCCGCGAAGACCTCGCCGCGATCGAGCGCACCAATGTGCCGGCCGCCAACGGTGCCCAGGTGCCACTCGTCCAGCTCGCCACGATCGAGACGGTGCTCGGTCCACAGGAGATCAAGGGCGAGCGCGGCCTGCTCGTCGGCTACGTGACGATGAACACGCGCGACCGCGACGAAGTCAGCGTCGTGCAGGATGCCGAGGCCCTGTTGCAGCAGGCGCTCGCCGACGGTCGTCTGCAGCTGCCGGCCGGCTACTACTGGGAATGGTCGGGGCAGTTCGAGAACCAGGTCCGCGCCACGGCGCGCATGCAGGTTCTCGTGCCGATCACGCTCGGGATCATGTTCGTGATGCTCTACCTCGGGTTTCGCCGGTGGTGGATCGCGCCAGTGATCTTCTTCGGCGTGCTCGTGGCGGCGAGCGGCGGGTTCATGATGCTCGCGCTGTGGGGTGTGAACCTGTCCGTCGCGGTCTGGGTCGGGTTCCTCGTGCTGTTCGGTGTCGTCGACGACGACGGCGTCGTGATCGCCACCTACCTCGAAGGCGTGTTCAAGGATCGGCAGTTCTCCTCCGCGCAGGAGATCCGTGATGCGGTCGTGGACGCCGGACTGAAGCGGATCCGGCCCTGCCTGATGACGATCGCGACCTCGGTGTTCGGACTCATGCCGATCTTCTGGTCGACCGGCCGCGGCTCCGACGTGATGAAGCCCATGGCCATTCCGGTGATGGGCGGCATGGCGGTGAGCCTGATCACGCTGTTCATCGTGCCGTGCGTGTTCTGTGCGGTGGAGGAATGGAAGTGGCGGCGCCAACCACCATCAGCCCCGGCACCGGCATCGTGACGACTCCTGGGCAAGTGGCTGCCGAAGGCACCAAGCCATGGCATGCCATCGGTGTGGCCGAGGTGCTCCTCCATCAGCCCCGACCCTGCAGATCTTCGGCGTCGGGCACCGCGGCTCGATGTCGGTGGGATCAACGCGAACTCATGCGACGCAGCAGTTCGGCAAGCGTTGGCAAGCCCCACTTGGCGCGCTCGCTATCGGTAGTCGTCGGGTCGACCGGCCACAGTTCGGCATGACCCTCAACCAGCGTCACCTGCGTGCCGAACTTCTGCGGCTTGCCAGCGAGCATTCGCAGCCGGTCATACGCGGTCGCCGCGAGCGAACGCGCACTCGGCTCCGTCGCCATCGCCGCCAGCGCCAGCGCGTGCGCCACGTCCACTTCGGCCACGACCGAGCTCGGCAGCAGCAGTGTCGCCGCCGCCGCCTGATCCACGGCACGTAGCAACTCATTCGCCGCACGCATCGCCATCACCGCCTGGCGCCGCTGCACCGCCGCCGGACTCGCGGCATCCGCATCGCCCGCCTGCGCTGCCAACCATTGCGCCAGCTGCGGCAGCAGCGCGTTCACGGGGCCAGCAACGGCAGGATCGCTGTCGCCAGTTGCTTCGCCAAGTCAGCCGGCGCCGCGCCATCGCGCGCCACCACGAGCGGCACACCGGTCGCCTCCGCCTCGCGCAGGGCCGCGAGCAGTTCGCCCGGCAGCCCACTGTCGGCAAACAGCACCAGCTTGCACTTGCTGCGTTCGCCGTACGCGCGCGCTGCCAGCAACGTCGAACGCAATTGCTCGGGCGACGAACGCCGCTGATCAGTGGCCGACTCGATCGCCATTTCATCGCGCCCGACCCCCAACACCACCACCGCCGGCTGGAAGCCCACATAGCACGCCTCAAACAACCGCCACTGTTGCGCCGCGTACCCATCGGCAGTCTGCGGACACGGCACAACCACGGGCTGCCGCGTCGCCGCGCGCAGTTCGCGCCCGACCAGCAGTTCGAGATGCTCGCCCGGCTGGCCGCGGTCGTAGAGCAGTTGCCCACCAAGCAGGAACACGCGCTTGCCTGGCTGGCCAACGTCATGCAGCCCGCCGGGACCACGCACCATCTGCGCCAACCCTTCACTGAGTTGCGCGCCGGCCAAAGGACCGAACAGCGCATCCATCGGGCTGTGGTCACGAGCGAGCAACCGGTGCGCCACTTCGAGCGTGCCACCCATCGCGAGCAACAACAGCAAGAGCCGCCAGGTGCGCAGCCACACGCTCATCGCCAGCAAACACGCGAGCAGCAGCAACGCCATCGCCCGCAGATCCGGCAGCCCGAGATCCATTGGCACATTGCGCACCAGCAACCACGCCAGCAGGGGCCCCAGCAGACCCGCGAGGAACCGTCCTTCACGCAACCCAGCACCACGGCCCACCAATGCCAGCAACACGGCACCGATCGCGCCGAACGCCGACCAAGTCCAACGCGACCACAGCCACGCCTGCGGCTGGCCGAGATTCTTGATCACCAGGTTGTGCACGACCGCTTTGCCGCCGCGCACGGCGAACGCAAACATGCCGTACTCATCGTCGGCGACGAACAGCGGCTGCGCCTTGCCGGCGACGTTCGCGCGCAGTTGACGACCACGTCCTTCGATCCACACCGTCGACGTCAGGCCGGGTGCCACTTCGACGCCGCCACTCCGCGGCCCCAGCAGCGCTTCGTCGCGCGTTCGCCAACCGGGTCCGGCCGCGACCGTGGACACCCGCAATGCCGAGAAGCGACCGTGGAACGGCAACAACTGCTCGTTAACCAAGCGCGGTTCGACTTGCCGCACCAACAGATCGAGGTCGACGCCTTCGCCGAGCTCGATGTCCATCTGCAGGTTGAAGTCCGCAAAGCGGAACGGCAAGAACATCCAGCGCGCCGGGGTGATCTCGGCCGGCTGCCCGTCCTTGCGTGCCAAGAGGAAGTCCTGTTCGTGCAGATGCGGCTCGCGCAGGCCCAGCGGCACGAGGCCCGGCACCAGCCACCCAGTGAGCGCACCACAGACCACGAGGAAGCACAGGGGAATGAGGCGCATCGACAAAGCGATGCTAGTAGAGACGCGCCCCAAGGTCACCGCCACGCTGGCGGCGAGCGAGTGGTCCTTCTACCGTTCGGCCCGTGAACGCCTCTGAATGGATCGTCGACCGCGCCGTGCTGGCGCACGCGGTGCAAGCTGGCACCCGCATCGCCGCCGTCGACGGCCGCATTGTTGCCATCGATCAGCAGGCCGCGAGCCCACACGGGAAGCGCCTGCGCGGCACGCTGCTGCCGGGGTTCGTCGATCTGCAGTGCAACGGCGCTGGCGGGCGCAGCGTCGATGAAGCCACCGGCGAAGCACTCGACATCGTCGCGGCGGCGGTCTTTCGCGGCGGGGCGACGGCGTTCTTGCCCACGTTGATCACGGCCCCTTGGGATCGACTGCTGCAACAGGTCGCGGCGGTCGCAGCCTGGATCGAGCGATGGCACGGGCAGGGCGCCGAACCGCTCGGCCTTCACCTCGAAGGGCCGTTCCTGCAAGCCCCCGGCGCTCACGATGCCAGCTGTTTCGTCGATCCCACCACACTGCGTGTGCAGCAATTGCTAGCGGCGGCGAACGGGCGGCTGCGGTTGGTCACGCTGGCCCACTCGCGTCTCGGTGCGGCCGCGGCCACGGCGCAGTTGGTGCAAGCCGGCGTGACGGTGGCGCTCGGCCATTGCGACCAGACCCTTGGCTTCACCGCCTGCGTCGATGCGGGCGCGCGGGCCGTCACCCATTTGTTCAACGTCATGGGGCCGCTGCACCACCGCGACGTTGGCGTCGCCGGTATGGCGCTCGACGACGAGCGCGTCACCTGCCCCTTGATCGTCGACGGTGTGCACGTGCATCCGGCGATGGTGCGCAACGCCTTCCGCGTGCTCGGCCCCGATCGTTTGGTGCTGGTCAGCGATGCGGTCGGCGCCGCGGGCATGCCCGATGGCGACTATTCGTTGGCTGGCATCGCGGTGCGCGCCAAGGACGGGGTCGTGCGCGACGGCGCCGGCAGGCTCGCCGGGTCGGCGCTGACGATGGCGCTAGCGGCGCGCAACTTTTTGCAGTTCGTCCAGACCGCGGGCCCCTGGACGCTGGCGCGCGTAGCCGCCAGCAACCCCGCCGCCCTCGTGCAGTGCGCTGACTTCGGCACGCTGGCAGTTGGCAAGCGCGCGGCGTTCACGCTGCTTGGCGACGACGGCTCGTTCACTTGCATTCGCTGAACGGTGGACTGATTGCAGTGACCTGATCGCAGTCACCCAGACGCCGTCACCTCAGTTCGAAGTCGCCATTGAGCACACGCAGCTCGGCGAGCAAGCCATCGATCGTGCGTTCGCAATCGTCGTCGACTGGCCACTGCCGAAACTGCACGAACAGCGCGTGGGCGGCGCGTAGACACGAACGGTCGCGGCACGGCCCGCAGCTGTGCACCAAGCGCCGCAGCATCGCATCGGCGAACGTCACGGCGCCGTCGTGCAGCAACGCGTGCGCGAGCTCGACCTTGAGGAACGACCGATGCGGGCACAGCGGCAACGCCAGCTCCGGGCTCTGGCGCATCGCCTCGCGCAGCAGACCGACTCGGCTGCCATGCCGCCACCACAACGGCGCCGTCACTTCGCGCGGCCCATCCCCACCCGGCAACGGCAACGTGCGCGTCGGCGACGCCTCGTGCAGGGCAAAGACGGCGTTGACGACACGTTCGGCGAGGGAGCGATGCGTCGTCAGCTTGCCGCCGACAAT
>CANEYR010000001.1 GCA_947444055.1 Planctomycetota bacterium | reverse complement strand
GGTCGAAGCGTTCACCAGCGGGCTCGTTGACGAAGTGCGGCTGAGTTACACGCGCTTCCAGTCGATGGCGAAGTTCGTCCCGACGACGGCGCCGTTCTTGCCCATCCGCAGCATCGCGGTGGGTGAGCAGGCCAAGCAGAAGGCATACGCGCTGGATTTCCTGATCGAGCCGGACGCGACCACCGTGTGGAACCGCTTGATGCCGCGCTACCTGGAAACCGTGGTTTTCGACGCCATGTTGCAGTCGTTGGCCAGCGAGCACGCCAGTCGCCGCATGGCGATGAAGGGTGCAACCGACGCCGCGGTGCGCATGACCAAGGGCCTGAAGAAGGTCTACAACCGCGCCCGCCAAGAGAACATCACGAAGGAATTGCTCGACATCATCGGCGGCGTTAGCGCCGTGAGCTGACCTTCACCCAACGAACTTACTCAGCAGCATTCCAGCCGGCAGTACTTCAGCCGACAGCATTCCAGCCGACAGCATTCGATACCGAGGACGATTGACGTGACGACCGCGACCCAAGTGCAAGGCAAGATCCTTCAGGTGTTCGGCCCCGTGGTGGACGTGCAGTTCCCCGAGGGCCATGTGCCGAACCTTTACAACGCGATCACCGTCGTCGACAAGCAACGCGGCATCGACCTCGTGCTCGAGGTGGCGCAGCAGCTCGGCAATGCTGCGGTGCGCTGCGTGGCCATGTCGTCGACCGACGGCATGAGCCGCGGCATGCTGGCGAGCGACACGGGGGCCGCGATTTCGGTGCCCGTGGGTGCCGTGACGCGCGGCCGCTTGTTCGACGTGCTCGGCCGTGCGCTCGAAGTCAACGTGCCGCATCCGCGCACCGGCAAGCCAATGCCGCCGGTCGCCGCCTCGGCAAGACTGCCGATTCACCGCGCCGCCCCAAATTACGAAGAGCAGCAGGCGATCACCGAGGTCTTCGAGACCGGTATCAAGGTCGTCGACCTGCTGTGCCCGTTCGCGAAGGGCGGCAAGATCGGCCTCTTCGGCGGTGCCGGCGTCGGCAAGACGGTGCTGATCCAAGAGCTGATCCGTATCACCGCGGTCGAGAAGGGTGGCTTCTCGGTGTTCTGTGGCGTCGGCGAACGCACGCGCGAAGGCAACGACCTCTGGCTGGAAATGGCCGAGGCCGAGTACACGGATGCCAAGGGCCAAAAGGCCTCGGTGCTCGACAACGCCGTGCTGGTGTTCGGCCAGATGAACGAGCCGCCAGGCGCGCGTCTGCGCGTGGCGCTCACCGGCCTGACGATGGCTGAGTACTTCCGCGATGTCGAAGGCAAGGACGTGCTGCTGTTCGTCGACAACGTGTTCCGCTTCGTGCAAGCCGGCTCCGAAGTGTCGGCTTTGCTCGGCCGCCTGCCGAGCGCCGTCGGTTACCAGCCGACGATGGCATCCGAGATGGGCGCTCTGCAAGAGCGCATCACCTCGACCAAGAAGGGTTCGGTGACCTCGATGCAGGCCGTGTACGTACCGGCGGACGACATCACGGACCCGGCTCCGGTCGCGACCTTCGCGCACTTGGACAGCACGATCATCCTTGAGCGCCAGATCGCCGAACTCGGCATCTACCCAGCCGTCGACCCGCTGAAGTCGACGTCGAAGATGCTCAGCCCGAGCGTCGTCGGCGAAGAGCACTACAAGGTCGCGCGCGACGTGCAGCGCACGCTGCAGCGCTACCAGGATTTGCGCGACATCATCGCGATCCTCGGCATCGAAGAACTCAGCGAAGAGGACAAGCTGGTGGTCGCCCGGGCGCGGCGCATCCAGCGCTTCCTGTCGCAGCCGTTCTTCGTCGCCGAAGCGTTCACCGGCACGCCGGGCAAGTTCGTCAAGCGCGAAGACACGGTGCGGTCCTTCAAGGAGATTCTCGAAGGCAAGCACGACAACCTGCCGGAGTCGGCCTTCTACATGGTCGGCTCGATCGAAGAAGCGGTCGCTCGCGGCAACAAGTAGTCGATCGCTGCAACGGACCCCGACGGTGTTCACCCCGACGGTGTTTACCCCGAAGGTGTTCACCAACACCGTGTTGACCTCAAGCCTGCTGACCTAACCCGAGCTGACCATGGCCGCCGAACTGCACCTTCGCATTGTCACTCCCGACCGCACGATCGTCGATCGCAAGGTCGCGGGTGTGAGCTTTCAGGGCGTCGATGGCAGCTACGGCATCCTGCCCAACCACGCGCCGCTGATGACGGCGATTGCTCAGGCGGGCGGCGCGCGGGTGACCGAACTCGATGGCAAGACGAACGTGTTGTTCGTCAGCGATGGGTTTGCGCAAGTGCAGAACAACGTGCTCACCCTGGTCTGCGAAGCCGGCGAGTTCGCTCATGAGATCGATCTCGAGCGTGTGAAGGCGGCCGAGCAGAAGGCCCGCGAGAAGCTGGCTGGCGGCGATCGTCTCAGTGCGGAGTTCATCAAGGCCGAGGCCTCGCTGCGCAAGGCGCTGGCCCGCGAGATGCTGGCGCGGCGCGGTTCGGGCACCGGCAACCTGCACTGAGCGAACCGCCGGTGCCGTGACGCGGCCCCGGTGTCGAAGAACGCCGCAGTCGCAGCACCCTCCTGTCATATCTGGACTCAGGTTGCCGGGCACGATCGCGCGATAACGGGGAGCGCTCGGGCGGCGATGGAACATGTGGTTGCACCACATGATTGCCGCCATGGCGTGAGAGGACACACGCCATGGCCCAGGACGATCCCGGCTTGCAATTGCTCTTCACACCTGGCTTCTCGACCGCTGAGAAGGTGACCGAAACCAGCGGGCGCGGGGTCGGCATGGACGGTGTGCGCTCCAACATCCTATTGCTGTTGGATGTCGCGGCGATCGGACAGCTCGGCCGTGATGTCGCCAAGGTCGGGGGCGCGCGGTGAGTGCAGGCCCGCGCATTCGGGTGCTGGTGGTCGAGGGCGATGTCACCATGCGCCAAGGTCTGCTCCGTACGTTGGGGCAGCACGCGATGATCGAAGTCGTCGGAGGGGCGCTGAGTGGCCGCACGGCGATACCGAAGGTCGCCAGTTACCAACCGGATTGCGTGGTCGTCGATCTGGAATCGAACACCAGCGAAGGTCTCGAGCTGCTGGCGCACCTGCGTGAAGTTGGCGGGGCGACCAACAGCATTGTGGTCGCTTCGGCCAGCGTTCCCGCCGAAGTGCTGCAACGGGCAGCACAACTCGGCGCCGCCGAGGTGGTGCAGCGGCTTGCCGGTGACGGCAGCGAGACGATGGTCGCGAAGCTCGCGCAGGACCTGATTGTGCCGATGTTGCGCCTCGCCAAGCCTTCGGCGACGAGCCGTTCGGCGATCAGTGCCGTGTCGCCGTTGCCGAGCGTGGCGGTGTCAGCAGCCGCCGTGGGCGTCGCCCCGGCTGCCATCGGCAACGCGACGGCACCGAAGCACGGCGGTGCTTCGGCGAATCGGCTGCAAGTCGTTGGCATCGGCGTCAGCACCGGCGGGCCGAAGGCGTTGGCGGTGATGTTGCCGCGGTTGCCCGCGGATTTTCCGCTGCCAATCCTGCTCGTGCAGCACATGCCGCCGAAGTTCACCGCCAGCCTCGCCGAGTCGCTCGATCGCACCTGCAAGTTGCGCGTGCACGAGGCGAAGGACGGCGATCGCGTCGAACGTGGGCGCATCTTGATCGCGCCCGGCGGACTGCACATGCGGGTGTCGCCGTCGGCGTCGGGCCAGGTCGTTCGGTTGGCTGAGGATCCGCCGGAGTGCTCCTGCCGGCCGTCGGTCGACTACTTGTTTCGTTCCCTTGTGGGAGCCTACGGCGGACACGTGCTTGGCGTCGTGTTGACGGGCATGGGAGAGGACGGCTGGCTCGGTGCGAAGTGCATCCACAATGCCGGCGGTCGCGTGCTCGCACAGAATGAAGCCAGCTCCACCGTGTTCGGCATGCCGCGTGGCCCGATCGATGCCGGCATTGCGACCGCGGTCGATCTGGATTGCATGGCGGACAACATCGTGCAACTTGTGAAGGGTGCCCTATGCAGCTGAGACGTGGTGAATTGCAGATGATGAGGCAACTGGTCCTGCAGTTGGCCGGCGTGTCCCTCGACGACAGCAAGGGCTACCTGATCGAAACGCGCCTTGGGCCGCTGGCCGAGAAGGCCGGCTGCGCGAACTTCAACGAGTTCTACTTTCGCTAGCGCTACGCGAGCGAAGGGCCGCTGCAACAGCAAGTGGTCGATGCGATCACGACGCACGAGACGACGTTCTTTCGCGATGGTGGCCCGTACGAAGCGCTGCAGTTCAAGCTGTTGCCAGAAGTGCTCGACGCCCGCGAACGCAAGGGGCAGGCGAAGAAACTGCGCATCTGGTCGGCCGAGCCTGTAGCGCGGGCGGACATCGCCAACCGCATCGGCAGCAGCCTGTTGCCGCACGGCTGGCTCGTGGTGGGGGCGTCGGAGAACCTGATGGACCTTGGTGCGCAGTTCGCGCCGCAGACGCATTGCCGCGCCACCGTCTACCAGCCGAACGCAGTGCCCGCCCGGCGCTGAGTCGTTCGGTTGCCTTCGAGATTGTCGAGACCAAGGCTGGTGGTGCCGTGACCGCGCCCTAACCCGCCGATACACTGCTGCGCCGATTTCCGGCCCTTCTAGCAAACACGAGAATGAACGCATTGATCGCCAGCGCCGCGACTCTGACTTTGGTCGCCGCTCTCTCCGCTTCGCCCACCCGTTTGGTCACGCAGGATCCGGTGCCCGCGCCCGCGCCAGCGCCGCAGAGTGCCATTCCCGAGTGCAAGGACATGCAGAAGACGGCTTCGGGTCTCGAATACGGGTTCTTGAAGAAGGGGGCGGCAGCGCCTGGCCCGAAGGCCGACGACATGGTCGAGGTGCACTACACCGGTTGGCTCACCGACGGCACCAAGTTCGACAGCTCGCACGACCGCGGTGAGCCGGCCACGTTCGGGGTCAGCCAGGTCATCAAGGGTTGGACGGAAGGCCTGCTGCTGATGTCGCCGGGTGCTCGCTGCAAGTTTGTGATCCCCGGCAACCTCGCTTACGGGGACCAAGGCCGACCACCGAAGATCCCAGGCAATGCGACGTTGGTGTTCGACGTCGAGTTGCTGAACATCGTGCGCATGCCGACGTTGCGCCAAGCCAAGCCCGAGGCCCAGCAGACGATGGACAACGGCATCAAGTGGGAGACGGTGGTGGCTGGCGAAGGGGGCGTGGTCGGCGCCAATGACGGCATTGCGCTGCGCTACGCCATTTGGAAGGCGACGGGCGACTTGGTCGATTGCTCCGAGCGACAGAAGAACCACCGCATCAGCGGCACCCTGGCCACGATGCCGTTCCCGTGGTTCGCTGACCTTGCCAAGCTGTGCAAGCTCGGCACCGTGCTGCGCGCCGAGGTGCCCGAGAAGTTGTTTCCCAACGCCGGGGGCGCCTCGGTGTGGGAACTCGAGTTGACCGGCATCAACAAGTTGCCCGAGTTTCGCGTCTGCGACAAAGCCAAGACGGTGACGACCCAGACCGGCCTGCAATACGAAGTGATCGCCGCCGGCGAAGGCGAGTCGCCGAAGGCTGCCGACACGGTGGTCGCGCATTACTCGGGTTGGCTGCTGGACGGCAGCCTGTTCGATAGCTCGCACGCGCGCGGCACCCCCAGTGAGTTCCCGCTGAACCGCGTCGTCAAGGGTTGGACCGAGGGCCTGCAGTTGATGAAGCCAGGTGGCAAGTTCTTGTTCACCATCCCGGCCGACCTCGCCTATGGCGCGCGCGGCTCGCCGCCAAAGATCCCGGAGAATGCGACGTTGGTGTTCTACATCGAGCTGGTCGAGATCAAGAAGCAGTAGCCGGTGGGTTCGGCGCGGCGCGGGCCGCCGTGCCGACACGATGCGGTGCCGGCGAGCCGCTTGACAGCGTTCACTTGGCGTGGCAAAGTAGATGGCCGCCCGCCGCGGCGGTGCTTCGCTCGCTGGACCCCCTAGCTGCCATGACCTCTGCTTCGCCCACCCCTCAGACGGCAGCGCCACCGCTGACGGCCACCGTGCCGGTGTTGTCGGTACGTTCCGTGTTTCGACTGCGAACGATCGAAGGCCAACAGGTGCCGATCGTGCGCGATGTCAGCTTCGAACTGCGCGCCGGCGAGTTCGCGACCATCATGGGGCCTTCGGGTTCTGGCAAGTCGACGCTGCTGCATCTCTTGGCGGGCCTCGACCGCCCGTCGGCGGGGCAAGTGCTGCTAGCCGGTGATGACCTTGGCGCTGGCAATGAAGAGGATCGCGCCCGCCTGCGTCGCACGCGCATCGGCTTCATCTTCCAGTTCTTCAATCTGCTGCCGGACCTGACGGTCGAAGAGAACGTCACGCTGCCGCTGCGCATCGCCGGCGAACGCCCTCGGCGTCACGCGGGCCGCATCGATGGCTTGCTGCAGTTGCTCGGCGTCGAAAAGTTGAAGAAGCGCCTGCCGTCGTCGCTGTCGGGCGGCGAGATGCAGCGGGTTTCGATCGCGCGGGCGCTGTCGACGCAACCGCCGCTGGTGCTCGCTGACGAGCCAACCGGCAACCTGTCGAGCAAGGCGGGAGAAGAGGTCGTCGCTCTATTGCGCGATGTCTGCACCAAACTCGGTGCCGCCATCCTGTTGGTGACGCACAACCCACGCGATGCCGCGGCGGGGGATCGCGTCCTGTTCCTACATGATGGTGCTCTGCGCGCAAACGCCGAGCTCACCGGAGGCCCTTTCCGTGTCGCTGACGTTTTTCATCGTCTCCAGGAATTGGGCATCTAGCCGCCTGCGGGTGCTGCTGACCTTGGTCGGCATCGCACTCGGTGTGGCGATCGTGGTGGCCATCTACGTGATGGACCACAACACCATCCAAAGTCGACTGCGGGCCCAGGATCCGCAGCGCGGCTTCGTGGATCTGGAAGTGCTGCCGAAGGAGGCGGCGCGGGCGCTGCCGGACGTGGTTGCCGACCTCAGGGCACGCCAAGGCGTCAAGGACGTCGCGGTGTGGCGCGAAGCCCGCGGCTTCGCCGTTGCCGGTGGGCAGCCACTCGACTTGGCGGTGTTTGGCCTTGGCCCACTGCCGGCGGATGTGTTCGCGCACTATGTGGTGAACCGCGGTCGCAACCTGGTGGCGGCCGACGACGCGCTGGCCACGGCCGGCATTCTGCTTGGCAGTGAAGCGGCACGCATGCTGGCGGTGGAGGTGGGCGCCAAGTTGTCCTTGCAAGAACCGCCCGCACTGCAGCGAGTGGAGTGCAAGGACGGCCAGATGGTGCCGATCGACCCGCCCGCTGGTGGCCAGCCGTTTGCAGTCGAGGTCACGGTCGTGGGTGTGCTCGAGCCGCAACTGCTCGGCAAACGCAACCAGAGCATGATGGCGGTGACCGGCCTCGACATCGCCAATCGCCTGCGGCCACTCGGCGGCAACCTCTACCACTTGTTGCGCCACGAAGGCACCGACCTCGATCGGCTGCGGCGCGACCTCGTTGCTGACTACACGGTGCAAGATGCGCGCGGCGCGATGATCGGTGAAGGTGCGGATGAACGCGCCTTCCGCAACGGCCTGAAGGTGCTCGGCGGCTTGGGGCTGTTGCTCGGCATGTTCGTCGTATTCCAAACCCTGTCGCATTCGCTGGTGGCGCGGGTTCGGCAGCTCGGCTTGCTGCGGTGCCTAGGGGCGGGAACGGGTGCAATCACGCGCATCTTCCTGTTGGACGCGTTGCTGCTCGGCGTCGTCGGCTCCGCCCTCGGTGTGGGCCTCGGCCTCTTGCTCGCCCTGTGGCTGCAGTTCAACAAAGTCAGCTCGCTCGGCCTCGGCAAGGAATGGACGACGTTTGAGATTCCGCTGTTCCCCGTCGGCTGGACGGCGGCGCTCGGCGTGATGTTCACGATCGCTGGGGCCATGTTCCCGTTGATGCGCGCTAGGCAGGTGCCAGCGCTCGACATTCTGCAAGCGCGGGGTTTGGCGCCGGGCAAGGACGATGGCGTCGACCTGCTGCGCGGTGTGCACCTGTGGATGTTCGGCTTGTTGGTGCTGGCGTTGCCGCTGGCGTATCTGGCGATGACGCCGCTCGCCGTCGAAGAAGGCAGCGAGATGCGCATCGTGTTGCTCGAACTTGTCGGCATGCTCGGTCTGTTCGGCACCGTGCTGCTGCTGGCGCCGGGTATCACTTCGCTGCTCGGGCGGGTGCTGTTGTGGCCGTGCCGACCGTTCCTGCCGATGGCCGGGTGGCTCGTCAGCAAAGTCGTCGCGCGCTCGTCAGAACGCATCGCGGCGGCGGTGTGCGGGCTGTCGGCGGTGTTGCTAGCACTGCTCGGCTTGAAGAGCGTGACCGCGTCGCTGCAGGCCGAAGTGCACCACTTCTCGGTGCGCGCGATCGACGACCGCATGTTCCTACGCTGCCGGGGCACCACCGCGGAGATCGCGCAACAGCTCGCCGCGGTGCCGGGAGTGCGCCAAGTCGATGCGCTCGAAGGCGAGGAACGCGGCGGTGGGTTCTTGCTGCGTGGACTGTCGGTGACGAGTGCGGCTGGGGTGGGTGGTCCGCTCGAAGGCGACCAGCGCTTGGTGCAGCGTTACACCGATAGCAAAGTGCGCACGCTGATCGTCAGCACGCGCCTGGCCAAGGCCCGCGATTGGCACGAAGGGCACTTGCTCGCGTTGCGCGACAAGAACGGGGTGCCGGTGTCCTACGAAGTGCTGACGGTCAGCGACAGTGCCGGGTTCGACGCCGACGAACGCGCGTTCGCGGTCGCCTCCCCGCACTGGTTGCGTCACGACTTTTGCGTCCCGCCGACTTGCGTCGAGTACGTGACCCTGCGGCTGGACAAGAACGCCGACCCCAACGCGATCACCGCGGCCGCCAAGAACCTGTTGCCGGGGGTCGCCAGCAGCAAGACGGGCGAGTGGATCCGTTCCTATTTCTCCCGCGACGTCGCCAAGGACTTCCAGCTGTTCGATTGGCTGTTGTTCTTGATGCTGATCTTGGCGGGAGTCGGGTTGGTGAACGGCATGACGATTGCCACGCTCGGACGCGTGCGCGAGCTCGGCGTTCTGCGCGCACTCGGCATCACTCGCGGCGCGTTGTGCGGCAGCTTCTTGCTGGAAGGCATGGTGGTGGCGGCGTTGGCGAGTTTGTTGTCGGTTGGGCTGGCGATGCCACTGTCGTCGGTCCTGGTCCTCGGCATGAACCACGTGGCCAAGTTGGATGCGCCGGTGACTTGGCCGCTGCAGTGGTTCGTGTTGGCACCGGTGGCGGCGTTCGCGACGGCGGTGTTGGCGGCGGTGGTGCCAGCTTGGCGGGCGCTGCGACAGAGTCCGAGTGAGTCCGTGCGTTACGAGTAGCCGTCGCACTAGCATGCGCGACGCATGCGGTGGTTGGCGCTGACGTGGCTTTGTGGGTGGCTGCTCGCGGCAACCGTCGCGGCCCAGGATTTCGTGCCAACGACGGCGGCTCTGCCGCCCGCGGTCGCCGCCCTCGAAGTGGCTCCGGGTTTGCACTTCTCGCTCACGGCAGCAGCCGTCGAGATCAGGGACGCGACGGGTGTGCGGGCCATGGCGAGCACGGCGCCGACGGGAACGGTGCACGCGCTGACGATGGTGCCGTGGGGCACCGTGGTGGCTGGTGGCGAGAACGGCGTGTTCGTCGCCGATGCGCAGCATCCGGTGCTCGACCGCGCCGATGTGCACGATGGCGCGCCTGCGGCTGGCGTCATCAGCGTGGCGGCCGATCGGCAAGGCCGGGTCTGGTGGTGCACCTCGACGAGTTTTGGCGTGTTGGATCTTCGTCTGCGTTTTGGGCGCGCCTTTGCGGCGACAGATGGTCTGCCGCCAGCGACGTTCACGCGGGTCGCCATCGGTGACGACGGTCGACTCCTGCTGGCGACGGCGGCTGGCACGTTCCGCTACGAGCCGGATGTCGGCGACGCGCCGAGGGTGCGCACGGCGCCTGCGAGTCAGTCGCCACTGACGGCGGCCGCCAATGGGGACGTAACCTTGGCGATCGAGGTGCAAGCGAGGGGCGGGGCGACGCTGCGCCATCGCCGTCGCCACCACCACTTGCTGTTGCCGATCGAAGGCAACACGGTGCGCGGTCTGCGTCCAGGGTGGCACGTTGTGGAAGTACACGCCGTCGATCGCGACCTGCGTCGCACCATCGTCGGCGAGTACTCCATCGAGGTGCCACTGCCGCGGGCTTTCGACCCGCGCGCTTTGCCGTTGGCGTTCGCCGCGTGCCTGCTCGCGCTCTTTGGCTGCAGCTACCGCTGGGGCGGCGGCGGTAGCGTGGCGAGACGCTGCGCACTGGCGCTGCTGCGCACTGGGGTGTTGGCCGTCGTCGTCTTGCAGTTGTTGGCCGCGGTCCTGGGCTACGGACGCAGCTGGCCGTTCGTCGGCTTCTCGATGTACACCGAGAACTGGCATCAAAACGACGTGCTCTTCCGCCCTCGCATCGTCGGGTTGCGCAGCGATGGCAGCCGGGTGCCGCTGCACGAAGACGATCTCGGCGTCGTGCAAGACGGCTACTGGCAGATGCTGGCGGAAGTGGTCTACGGGGCCGAGCACCATCGCCAGGCGCTGTTTGCCAAGGTCGCGCGTCAGCGCCGCGCGGGCGAGGCGCCGTTTGTCGGCTTCGTGTTGGCCGATGGTCGCATTCGTCTGACGGCGCACGGACCGGTCGACGTCGCGCCGACGGTGCTCGTCACCTACAGGGCGCCATGACCAGCGAAGCACCATGCTCGTTCTGGTCGTGGCTAGATCGCTGCTTCTTGGCGCCGGTGCCAGCCGCACGGCTTGGTGCCTTGCGGGCGCTCGTCTGTGGGGTCGCCCTCTACGACGTGTGGCTGTACGCGGGGTTGGTGTTCGCTGATGCCAAAGCCGTGAGCACCACTGGTGCTGAGCGCCCGTGGACACCGCTCTTCTTCATGCAGGTGCTGGGTCTCGACCCGGTCGGCCTCGAAGTCGCCAACCTGGTGTTTGTCGTCGGCACCGTGGCGCTGCTGCTCGGCCTGGTCGGCGTGCTGTCGCGCTGGTCGTGCGCCGTCGGCGCGCTGGCGTTCTTCTATTGGTCGGGGCTCGCCTACTCGTTCGGCAAACCACATCACGACAAGGTCGCGCTGGCGTTTGCCCTGATGGCCCTGCCGTTCGCGAACGTCGGCGCGCGCGTCTCGGTCGACGCCGTGCTCACGGCCTGGTGGCAACGGCGGCGGGGCTACCACGTGTTTCCCATCGCACCGGTCAGCGGGCTGCCGATCTGGATCACGCAGTTCACCCTCGCGGTCGGCTACTGCGGCGCTGGCAGCGCGAAGCTGCTGCTCGGCGGCGTCGATTGGTTCAACGGCTACACCCTGCAAGGCATCATGCTCGGCCACGATGGCGCCTGGTCGCGCACCTTTGCGAGCAGCGTGTTCTGGTGCCAAGTGCAGAGCCTCGGCGTCGTCTTCGTGCAAACCGCGTTTCCGTTGGTGCTGCTGTGGCCGCGGTCGCGCTGGTTCTTCTTGCCGGCGGCGATGGGGTTCCACCTGATGACGTGGATGACGATGGACACGGGTCCCTACATGCGCGTCTGGCTGTTGCTGTTTGCGTTCACGCCGATGGAACAGATTCCCGCCACGCTGCACGCTGGTTGCCGCCGCGGTCCGCTGCCAGCGATTCTCACCGTTGTCGGCGTCGGCGCCTTCGTCGCGCTCGTGGTCGGCGTTGCCAACCAGGTACTGCCGCTGTGGGCGTTGCTGGCCGGCTTGCTGTGGCTGTTTGGTGCGTGGGTGCGGGCGCGTCCTGGATAACCCCCAGGGCGCCGGATACGACTCTTCCCCCAAAACGGGATCTTGA
Source organism: Planctomycetota bacterium (assembly GCA_947444055.1). GTDB lineage: Bacteria > Planctomycetota > UBA1135 > UBA1135 > UBA2386 > UBA2386. The sequence goes on along the minus strand of CANEYR010000001.1, from coordinate 146,946 downwards.
TGAATCAGCGTTCTCCCTGGCAGCGCACCCACACTTGCGGCGAATTGACGATCGGCAACAAGGACCAAGACGTGGTCCTCAACGGCTGGATCGAAAACCATCGCCATCACGGCCAACTCGTGTTCCTCGACCTGCGCGATCGCTACGGCGTCACCCAGATCGTGGTCGATCAGGAGGCGAAGGGCATGGCCGCGGGCACCTTCGACATCGTGCGGCGACTGGGGGCTGAGGACGTGCTCTCGGTGGCCGGGCGCGTGCGGCCGCGCGACGCCGACAAGGTCAACAGGAACCGCAGCACCGGCGAGATCGAGTTGGTCGCGCTCACCGTCATCGTGCTGAGTGAAGCCGAGACGCCGCCGTTCGAGATCCTCGACAAGGTCGAAGCCAACGAGGAGCTGCGCATGCAGTACCGCTACCTCGACCTGCGTCGGCGGCCGCTGCAGGAGGCGCTGATGAAGCGAGCTCGCTTTGTCACCGCGATCCGCAACTTCCTGCAGCAGAACCGCTTCATCGACATCGAGACGCCGATCATGACCAAGAGCACGCCAGAAGGGGCGCGTGACTACTTGGTGCCAAGCCGCGTGCACCCAGGCAAGTTCTTCGCCCTGCCGCAGAGCCCGCAGATCTTCAAGCAGCTGTGCATGGTGGCTGGGCTCGATCGCTACTACCAGATTGCGCGTTGCTTCCGCGACGAGGATCTACGCGCCGATCGCCAGCCAGAGTTCACGCAGATCGATCTGGAGATGTCCTTCGTCGAAGAGCACGACGTGCTCGATGTGGTCGAAGCGATGTTCGTGCACGGCATGAAGGAAGGCTTTGGCATCGACGTGCCGCAGCCGTTCCCGCGGCTGGACTTCTTCGACGCGATGGACAGGTACGGTTGTGACAAGCCGGACCTGCGGTTTGGCATGACCTTGGTGAACTGCACCGAGCTGGCACAGAAGAGCGACTTCAAGGTGTTCTCGGGCGCGGTGGCGACCGGCGGCATCGTGAAAGGCATCTGCGCGGTCGGTGCCGCCGACAAGTTCTCACGCAAGGGCATCGACGAGTTGACGGCGTTTGTCGTGCAGCTTGGCGCCAAGGGGCTGGCGTGGGCCAAGGTCACCGCGGCCGGCGTCGAAGGCTCGATCGCCAAGTTTTTCGAAGGCGACAAGGGCAAGGAACTCTGCGCGCACATGGAGGCGAAGCCAGGCGACCTGCTGCTGTTCGTCGCCGACCAGAAGAAGGTCGTGCACAAGGCGCTGGGCGATCTGCGCCTCAAGGTCGGCGGCATCTTGGGTCTGCGCGACCCGAAGGTCTTCCGCGGCTGCTGGGTGCTCAACTTCCCGATGTTCGAATGGAACAGCGAGAAAGCGCGCTGGCAGTTCGCGCACAACCCGTTCAGCGCGCCGGTCAACTGGGACATCACTGATTTCAGCGTCGACACTGAGACCATCCGCAGCCGGGCGTATGACTTCGTGATGAACGGGTGGGAACTCGGCTCGGGCTCGATCCGCATCCACCGCCCTTCGCTGCAAGCGAAGGTGTTCGAGTTCCTCGGCATCAGCCCAGAACTGCAGGCCGCCAACTTTGGCTTCTTGCTGGACGCCTACAAGTACGGCGGCCCGCCGCACGGCGGCATCGCTCTCGGCGTCGACCGCATCGTCACGCTGGCGCTCGGTCGCGAGAGCATTCGCGACGTCATCGCGTTCCCGAAGACCTCGACCGCGTTCGACTTGATGGCGTCGGCACCGGGCGACGTCTCATCAGAACAGATGGCAGAGCTGCAGATTCTCAGCACAGCCAAGAAGTCGGTTTGAACGGAGCGCGTGCGGTTGGATGATCGTGAGCTCCCTAATCCCTGGAGAACTCATGTGCACCGGTAGTCCTTCCGAACAAGCAACGGGTCAGGCCGCCAACACGGCGACCCCGATGCCGCGCATTGGCGACAGCGCTCCCGACTTCAAAGCCGTCACGACGCACGGCGAACTGCAGTTCCGCGACTGGCAGGCCGGCAAGTGGGCGCTGCTGTTTTCGCACCCCGCCGACTTCACGCCGGTCTGCTCCACGGAGCTGACTGAACTCGCACGTCGCAATGCCGAGTTCGAAGCGCGCAACTTCAAGCTGATCGGGGTGTCGATCGATTCGATCCACAGCCACCTCGCGTGGGTCGAGAACCTCGACCAGATCCTGAAGGTGCGGCTGCCGTACCCGCTGATCGCCGACACCGACAAGAAGGTCAGCCAGCAGTTCGGCATGATCCACCCCGGCGAGTCGTCGACGGTGACCGTGCGCGCGCTGTTCTTCATCGACCCCAAGGGCACGATCCGCGCAATCATCTACTACCCGCTCAACGTCGGCCGCAACGTCGATGAGATCCTGCGCGTCGTCGATGCGCTGCAGACGGCTGAGGCCAATGGCGTCGCCTGCCCGGTCAATTGGAAGAAGGGCGACAAGGTGATCGTGCCGCCGCCGAAGACCGAGAAGGAAGTCGCCGCCCGCAAGGCGTTGACGAACGTCGAACGGCTCGACTTCTACCTGATCAAGAAGTCGCTGTAGTCGACCCGCGCGCTTCCGGCAGGTGGTTCTGGCGCCAGCCGCGCATGCCGTCGCGCACGTTGTGCAGGGCGGTGAAGCCGGCTGCTTTGAGCAGCGCCATGGCCGCACTGCTGCGGTAGCCACCTTCACACAGCACCGCGGTGTTCGCATCGCGGTGCATCGTCGGCACGTGCAGTTCGCGGCCGAGTTCGACGTGGTGCGCGCCCTCGATGTGCCCCACGAGAAATTCGTCCTCACGGCGCACGTCGAGCACTTGCCAACGCGAACCGCCGCCCGGCTCGAACAAGTCGATGGCGTCGATCTGGGGAACGCGCACCGGGTCGGCGGGGGGCGTGCAGACGAAACCGACCACGCGTTCGAGGCCAACTCGCAGTAGCCGCACGCGGGCGGTGTGCGCCCTGGCCGCGGTCTCGGCGTGCAGCACCAACACTTCGGTATCGCGCAGCATCGTGCCGGCCCAAGGTTCGAACTCACCGCCATCGAGGCCGAGGTTGATCGCCTGAGGCCAATGGCCGCGGCCATAGTCGAGCCACGAACGCACATCGAGCACGAGGGCCCCGTGCGCCGTCGCCTGCAGCACCTGCGCTTCGCTGAGAAACGTGGGTGTCGCCAAGCTCGCGCGCAGCGCGGGACCTGCGCAGTTGGTCTGTGCGATGGTCGCGAAGTGCGGTGGCGGCGGCCGCAGCCGCTGCAGCAGACGTGCCGTGAACGCCGTTTGGTCGAGGCCGCGCAACGCCCAGTTGTCGGCACGTTCCGCACCGAGGGTCGACGAGGGCGCGCTGGCGATGCGGCTGCCGCAAGCCGAACCCGCTCCGTGCGCTGGCCAGATTTCGGTGTCGTCGGGCAGCGGGGCGAGACGCTGGTGCAACGACAGAAACAGCATCGCCGCCATCGCGGCGGCGGAGTCGCCCGCAGCCTGCGCCAAATCAGGCCGACCGACGTCGCCGACAAACAGCGTGTCACCGGTGAGCAGACGCCCCGCGGTGTCCTCGTGCCCACGCGCTAGCAGGCAGATGCTCTCCTTGGTGTGGCCCGGCGTCGCCAGCACGGTCACGGCGCCATCCCCAAGGCGCAGCACCTGGCCGTCGCCCAGCCGTTCGCAGGCAAAGCCCCCGGTGAAGTGTTCGCCGAGCGCAATGGTCGCCCCCGTCACCGCCGCGACTTCGTGCAGACCGCCGACGAAGTCAGCATGCACATGCGTGGCGATGACCCAGCGAGCTCGCAATCGCTGCGCCGCCAAGAAGGCCAGCACCGGCTCCGCATCGCGCAGCGGATCGACCACGATCGCCTCGTCGCCATCGGCGAGCACGTAGCCGGCTTGAGCCAGACCTTCGCAGAAAAAGCGCTGCAGTCTCATGGGGGAGCGGTGCGCATGCTAGCCGCGGCGGCGACGCGTTGGCGCCGAGCCTTTGGCCTTCGGGAACCGTTGCTTGCGCGGTGCTGAGCGCGTCCCTATTGCACGAGCATGCAGCTCGCGATTGCCGAACATCGGTCGCCCTTGAAGGCGTTGTCGTACTTCCTGCTGCGCAATGTGCTGCGTCGCCAGCAATTGACCGCCAGCATCGAGCCGATCGGGCTGCAGGTGCGCGCCTACACCAAGGACGTGATGGGGCGGCACCTCTACAAGCGCGGCGTGCACGAAGCGGTACTCAGTGCCTACGTGCTGCGTCACTTGGCGCTGCGCGACGATGCCGTGGTGCTCGACATCGGTGCCAACCTCGGTTGGTACTCGCTGCTGCTGGCCCGGCGGTGCCCGCGCGCCCGCATTCACGCCTTTGAACCGGAGCCGCGCAATCTCGCCTTGTTGCGCGACAACCTGCAGCGGAACGGCATCCAGAACGTCGCGGTGCACGGTGCGGCAGTGGCGGAGCGCAGCGGTGCAATGAAGTTCTACCCGTACCCGGACAAGAACATGGGGCGGCATTCGCTCGTGCCAATGGAAGGGCTGGCACCGATCCTGGTGCCGGTGATCACGGTCGATGACTTCATGCACGAGCTACGCATGGACCCGGCGGCGGTGCAGTTCGTGAAGATCGATGTCGAAGGCTACGAGCTGCCGGCCCTGCTGGGTGCTTCGCGATTGCTCGCCGCGAACCCGGTGATCTTGGCGGAGTTCGCACCGAAGTACATCCGTCGCGCCGGCACCGATCCGGCTGAGTTCTTGGCGTTGATGCAGGACGCTGGCTTTCGCGCGTTCGAGTGCATCGAGGGTGGCGCGCGGCCGATGAACCTCGATGGAGTGGCGGCCAGCGATGTTCGGCTCGACATCCTGTGGCAGAAGCCGAAGGCCTGAGTGCTCAGGCTACAGCGGGGGCGGTGACCAAGGATCCTTGCAAGGCACGGTCGATCGCGGCCAACACGTCGCCTTCGTCGATGTCGGTCATGCAACGTCCGCGCGGCGAGGCCGTGCAACCGCTGGTCTGCATCGCGGCAAAGCAACGCGTCATGCAGTGCAAACAAGGCAGGCCCGTGGCTTCCACGGCGTGCACCGTGGCACCCGGGTGAACGAAGCGCGTTGGCGTCGCCAGCGAGAACAGCGTCACGCACGGCACCCCCGCCGCTTGCGCGTAGTGGAACGGCCCCGAGTTGTTGCCGACGAACAGCGTGCACGCCGACAGCACCGCCGCCGTCTCGCGCATCGTCAGCTTGCCGGTCAGGTCGGTGCCGACACCGAGGCCCGCTTGCTGCCCGATCTCGATCACCTGCGCGCCCGCTTCTTGCAGCAAGGTCGCCACGGTGAACCAGCGTTCACGCGGCCAGTGCCGCAGCGGATCAACGAAGTCGGCACAGATCGCGATGCGTGGCTTGGCGAGCAACGGCACGCGGCGCACGGCCGCGAAGTCCGCAGCGTCGAGCCACAAGCGCGGGCGGCGATCGGTCGGCGTGATGCCGGCGTAGCTGCACAGGTGGTCGATCAGGCTCGGCATCGCCTCCAGGCGACCGTACTGCACCCGGTCCATGTGCGTGAACAGCTTGACCTCGACCGTGTGATCGAACGACTGCTCTTCGCTGGCGATACCGGCAATGTGTGGGTTGTGGGCGACGTTGCCGGCCCGGCCGCGCAGCCACACGCGGGTGCCGACGCCGAAGTGCTCTTGCAGGCCGCGCACCAGCGGATCGCTGCACAGGAGATCGCCGAGTCCCCAGTTGCCTTGGTAGTCGATCAGGACGTCCATCGCTCAGCTCGCTGGCGTGGGCGACAGCGGTTGCATCGCATCGAGCGCCTGTTCGACCCGCGCCAGGATCTGGGCCGGCACGTAGCGAAGGATCGTGGTCTTGGCGTGCTCGACGAGCCCCAGCTCGCGCGCCACGTGCAGGACGCTGCCGACGATCTCGGTGCGGGTGACGCCGGTTTCGACCGCGTGCAGCAGCGCCGCCAGGCACTGCTTCTTCTTGCCGGTCTCGTAGAGCGTGACCCCGAGGTCGGCCCACGTCTCGCCGTTCTCTTGGCCCGCCTCGCGTTCCTTGCCGATCGCCGCCAACAGCGCGAACTCGGCTTCTTGATGGTCGCCCTGCAGGAAGTAGCGCTTGCTGACTTCGCGAATGGCGGCTGGCTGCATCCACTTCAGGTAGACGCGCGCATCGTTGCTGGTGCGGCGGAAGATGCTGCCAGCGGCATCGCGGAAGGCGCCATGCCCGCTGTTCTCATGGCAGGGATCGCAGTAACCGAAATCGGTGCAGGCGAAGAACTCGCCCATGGCCGGAAGGGGGCGGCAGTTCGCGATGTCGGTGATGTTGCCGAAGGCGTGCTGGCGTTCGGTCAGGTGGTACTGGCAATTGAAGACATTGCCTTCGGGATCGATGTTGACCCACGCACTGGTGCACTCCATCGCGTGTTTCTGGCTGCGTTCGAACGGCGCCCCCATGTGGGTGCCGCGAAACTCGTTGAACTGGTAGAGCAGCCCGCGGCGGTCGGCGAGCTGCACCAGCTGCGCCAGATTGCGGTCGTGTTCGTCGTCGCGGAAGTGCGGGAAGCGCTGCAAGTTGACCATCGAGAACGTCGGTTGTTCGACGAGCCCCGAGTCGCGCAGGCGCTCGGCCTGGTCGAGCCACTTCTCGGGCGCGATGAACTTCGGGTGGTAGGTGTGGAAGCTCGTCTTGAAGCGCTTGCCATGGGCCTTCATCTCCTTGGCGACGGCGTCGATGTCGAAGGTCAGGTTCGACGTCATGTCGAGGTCGTAGCCTTCAAGGCGGCTGGCGATGAAGGCGAAGTCCTTGTGCAGCGATGGCTCGCCCCCGGTCAAGATCAGCGGGTGCACGGGGCGCACGGGGAAGGCGTTGAGCGCGTCGACCCATTGGCGGCCAGTCAGCTCTTGGTAGCGACCCCAGGGCTTGCGCTTCTGACCTGGCACGATCTGCGGCTTCTGGATGCAGTAGTCACAGGCGAAGTTGCAGCGCGCCGTCAGGTAGGCAACCCACACATGGATCTCGGGCGTGGGCAGGGGGAAGCGGGCTGGTTCGACCATAGGCACCGGAAGTCTTCGGTGTCATCGGTCGGTAGCAGGCCGGGTCTTGAGATGGGACTGCTCGGCGCGACTTGCGGTCGGCGCTTGGCTGCCCCTTCCTTCACCCGCACCGATCGCGCATAACTCGACGCCCCCCTCACCCCTGTCGCTATCCGCCGTTGAGTTCAGAGTCCTTCCGGCGCCTCCTGATCGAGGCCAATGTTCTGGATCGTGATCGCTTGGCCAAGGCCGAAGCGGCTGCGAGTTCGCGCGGCACCTCGCTCGAACGCACCATCGTCGCGCTCAACCTCGCTGACGAGGTGGCGGTCTGGCGCGTCTTGGCGAAGGCGTACGGCCTGAAGTTCGTCGACCCGGCGAAGTTTACGCCGCAGCCCGAAGCCCTGAAGAAGGTGCCGAAGGAGCAGATCGAACAGAACGAAGCGATGCCGGTGCTGCTGAAAGACGGGGTGTTGTGGGTCGCGATCGACGATCCGTTCAAGACCTTCGTCGCCGACAACCTGTCGTTCCTGGCCGGCTGCACAGTGCAGTGTGCGTTGATGCCGCCGCAAGCGCTGAAGCAGGCGTTGCGCAAGCAAATCGGGGCAGCGGCGGAGACGAGTGCGCGCGGGGCGAGCGGTGGCAAGGATGCCGATGGCGACGACGCCCCGATCATTCGCTTGGTCGGCAAGACGATCGAAGAGGCGTTGCAGCAGCGGGCCAGCGACATCCACGTCGAGCCGTTCGCGCGGCGGTTGCGCATTCGCTACCGCATCGACGGCGTCTTGAAGGAGATCGCGTCGCTGGAGCACACGCTGCTGGCGCCGATCACGTCGCGGTTGAAGATCATGGCGGGGCTGGACATCGCCGAAAAACGCAAGCCGCAGGACGGCCGCATCTCGTTCCGTGCCAGCGACACGGGCAGTGGGACCCGCGCCATCGATATCCGCACGTCGGTGCTGCCGGGCAACCACGGCGAGACCATTGTCATGCGCCTGCTCGACAAGGAGCGCGGCTTGATGAGCCTGCAGGGGCTTGGCTTCGAAGGGCAGGACCGGGAGCGCTTCAAGAACATCATCGCGCGGCCCAACGGCATCGTCTTGGTGACGGGGCCCACCGGTTCTGGCAAGACGACGACGCTGTATGCCGCGTTGCAGGAACTCAATCGCTCTGACGTCAAGATCATCACGGCCGAGGATCCGGTCGAGTTCAACATCCGCGGCATCAACCAGTGCCAGGTGAAGGCGCGCATCGGCTTGACCTTCGCCCGCATCCTGCGCGCCATGCTGCGGCAGGCGCCGAACGTCATCCTGGTCGGCGAAATCCGCGACAAGGAGACGGCCGAAATCGCGGTGCAGGCCGCCCTCACCGGCCACTTGGTGTTCTCGACGTTGCATACCAACGACTCGGCGTCGGCCATCACGCGCCTCGTCGACATGGGCGTCAAGCCCTTCTTGGTGGCGGCGTCGGTGCAAGCCGTGTTGGCGCAGCGCCTGCTGCGCGTCGTGTGCAAGGAATGCCGTGAGCGCGTGGAACCGTCGGCGACGGAGCTGCGCAGCATCGGCGTCGATCCGGGGCGGATCAGCGAAGCGACCTTCTACCGGCCGATGGGCTGCCCAACCTGCAACCACTCGGGCTACCGCGGCCGCCTTGGCATCTATGAACTGCTGCAGATGGACAACACGCTGCGCGAGATGACGTTCCGCGCCGAACCGATGGTGCGGTTGCGTGAGTACGCCTGGCAGTCGGGGGGCATGTCGACCTTGCTGCAGGATGGCGTGCGCAAGGTGATGCAAGGGCACACCACGATCGCTGAGTTGCTGCGCGTGGTCGCGGCGGTTTGAACTTCTGAGCAGAACCTGACGAGTTGATCGCATGGACATCTTTGCCTTGATGGACGCGGCGCATTCGCGCGGCGCTTCGGACTTGCACCTGTCGGTCGGCCGTCGGCCTGTGCTGCGGCTCGGTGGCGGCCTCGTCGAGATCGGCGACCATGTGCTGACTCCCGCGGATACCGAGGCGATGGCGAAGGCCGTGGCCCCGCCACGCAACTGGGACGAACTGCTGCGCGGCGGCACTACCGACTTTGGCTACGCCTTCGGTGACAAGTGCCGCTTCCGCGTCAGTCTGCTGACGCAGAAGGGTTCGCGCGGTGTGGTCATGCGCCAGATCCCGCAAAAGCTGCTGACGTTCGAGCAGATCGGCTTGCCGGAGTCGGTGCACCAACTGTTGACGATGCACCGCGGGCTGGTGTTGGTGACCGGGCCAACCGGTTCGGGCAAGACGACGACGCTGGCGACGATGATCGACTGGATCAACAAGAACCGCGAGGTGCACATCATCACGATCGAGGACCCCGTCGAGTACTACCACATGCACCAGAAGGCGCAGGTGACGCAGCGCGAAGTCGGCAACGACGTCAGTTCGTTCGCCGAGGCGATGCGGCGGGCGCTGCGGCAAGATCCCGATGTCATTCTGCTCGGCGAGATGCGCGACCTCGAGACGACGTCGGCGGCGATCACGGCGGCGGAAACCGGCCACTTGGTGTTCGGCACGCTGCACACGACGGGGGCGGCGCGCACCGTCGATCGCATCATCGATCAGTATCCGCGCGAGCAGCAGGAGCAGATTCGTGCGCAGTTGGCGCAATCGCTGGTGGCGGTCATCTCACAGATCTTGCTGCCTGGCGCCAGTGGTGGGCGCGTGGCGGCCTTCGAAGTGATGCTGACGAACCCCGCGGTCGAGAACCACATTCGCAAGTGTGAGACCTTCAAGATCCCGTCGGTGCTGCAGACCAGTCGCCGTCAGGGCATGGTGCTGATGGACGACTCGCTGCTCGATCTGTGGCGGGCCGGACGCATCACCAAGGACGTCGCGCTCGAGCGTTCGTTCGATCGCAAGGCCCTGGCCGTTCGCATGGGCGGCGGCACTCCGGAGTGATGGCCATGGCACCGCGGCGACTGCTGGGTCAGATTCTGAAGGAGCTCGGGCTCATCCACGAAGGCATGGTGCAAGAAGCGCTGTCGGCGCAGCGCGAGAAGGGTGGGCGCATTGGTGAGATCCTGATCGCGATGAAGTGCATCGAGGCGCCGGACTTGGCGAAGGCGTTGGCCAGCCAAGCGGGGTTGGCGTTCCACGACTTGGCGGCGGTGCCACCGACGGCCGAGGCGATTGCGAAGATCGACTTGGCGACGGCGCGCGCCTTCGGCGTGCTGCCGGTGAGCCTGCAAGGCAAGGTGCTCAAGGTCGCGATCAGCGATCCTGCCAACGCGTCGATGCTGCAGGATCTCGGCTTCACGTCGGGCTGTGAGATCCTTGGCGTCATTGCCGAGGCGGCGCTCATCCAGCAGGGGCTCGATCGCCACTACCGCGAGGAAGCCGGCGAGAGCAAGCAGCGCATGCACCAACTGGTGCAAGAACTGCAGCAGCAGGGTGGCAAGATCGACCTCGAGGACAAGACCGCGATGGCTTCGGCGGCGCCGGTCGTGAAGCTGCTCAACTACATCCTCTACCAGGCGATCCGCGACAAAGCGTCGGACATCCATCTGGAGCCGTTCGAGGGCGACTTCAAGATTCGCTATCGCGTCGACGGGTCCTTGTTCGAGCTGGAAGCGCCGCCGCCGCACTTGGCCGAAGCGCTGATCGCGCGCGTCAAGGTGATGTCGGATCTCGATATCGCGGAGACGCGTCTACCGCAGGACGGGCGCATCGAACTGACCGTGGGCGGCCGGTCGGTCGACTTGCGCGTGTCGACGCTGCCGACGATGTACGGCGAATCGACCGTGATGCGCATTCTCGATCGGTCGAACGTGTCCTTGAGTCTCGACAACTTGGGCTTGGTGGCGGCGGTGCGGGAGCACCTGCGGCGCTTCGTCGACTTGCCGCATGGCATCGTGCTGGTGACGGGGCCGACGGGTTCGGGGAAGACGACGACGCTCTACGCGATGCTCAACGAGGCCAACAAGGAAGACACCAAGGTCATCACCGTGGAAGACCCGGTCGAATACGACCTCGAAGGCATCATCCAGGTGCCGGTCAACGAGGACATCGGCGTCACCTACGCCTCGGTGCTGCGCACGATTCTGCGGCAGGATCCGGACGTCATCCTCGTTGGTGAGATCCGCGACCGCGAGACGGCGCAGACGGCGATCGAGGCGAGCCTCACCGGCCACTTGGTGTTCTCGACCCTGCACACCAACGACGCGGCGTCCGCGGTCACGCGCCTGGTCGACATCGGCATCGAGCCGTTTCTGCTGACGGCGACCTTGCAAGGCATCCTGGCGCAAAGATTGGTGCGGCGCGTGTGCAAGGAGTGCAAGACGTTCTACGAGCCGGGCGACGACGTGGTCCGGCGGCTTGGCCTCGTTGCGAACCAAGTGATTGGCAAGAAGTTTGCCCATGGCAAGGGCTGTGCTGTCTGCAACTTCACCGGCTACCGCGGACGCATGGCGATCACCGAGATCCTCGACATCGACGATCGGCTGCGCGAAATGATCCTGCAAGGGGCCAGCACGACGACGTTGCAGGCGGCGGCGATCGAAAACGGACTGGTCACGCTGCGCGAGAACGGCCTGCAAGCGGTGTTCGATGGCTCGACGTCGGTCGAGGAAGTGCTGCGCGAGACGATTACTGCGTGACCGCGCGTTGGTCCACGTGCCGCCGATCCGCTAGAAGGACACCATGAGTTCGTCTCCGTCAAACCCTGAACCGTCGGCCTTCCAGCAAGCGATCGCCAGCATGCTGCGCACGCTCGATCCAGAGCCTGACCGCGAAGGGTTGCGAGACACACCCCGCCGCGTCGAGAGGGCGTTCACGCACTACACGTCTGGTTACGCACAGGACCCGAAGAAGGTGATTGGCGATGCGCTGTTTGAGGCGGCGACCGACGAGATGGTGGTGGTGAAGAACATCGAGATCTACTCGCTGTGTGAGCACCATTTGGCCCCGTTCTTTGGCAAGGCTCACGTCGCCTACATTCCCTCGGGCAAGATTGTCGGCCTGTCCAAGATTGCGCGCGTCGTCGACATCTATGCGAGGCGACTGCAGGTGCAAGAACGGCTAACGATGCAGGTGGCGCAAGCGCTCGACGAAGTGCTCAAGCCGCGAGGCGTCGGCGTCGTCATCGAGGCCTCCCACCTTTGCATGATGATGCGAGGCGTCGAGAAGCAAAATAGCAGCACGGTGACGTCCTGCCTGCTGGGCCTCTTCCGCAAGGACGAACGCACCCGGGCCGAGTTCTTGCAGCTGGTGCGCAGTTGAATCTGGTACGGAGTTGACGACCGGCTTGCCGAGTGCGGTGGCGTTCCCAAATGCCGCCGCAGACCGAAGTGGTAGCAGGAGCCGGACTTGAACCGGCGACCTACGGCTTATGAAGCCGCCGCTCTAACCAGCTGAGCTATCCTGCCACGCTGCGAGGGGCGGAGACCAAAGCAGAAAGCTGGCCTCGACTCAAGAGGGAATTCGCACCGGCTGCCCATCGGGCCCCTTGGCGCCAAGCACCGCTGGCATCGTGGCGATCGACTTACCGACGAGTCATGCGAACCCAACGTGAAACTTTCGGTGGTTGGGTGCGTAGATGAGGGTGCGGGTGGCATGGACCCGCAAACGAGACGAGGTGGGCTCCCTGGCTGGATTCTCCTCCGATCCGATTCAGTGCTGACTGACTGCTTCTCCTCCTGACGACTCCTAAGCGAATAGCACCCCCCGGCCAGGGAGCCTTTTTTCCTGCCGCGCTGACAAGCGCAGCCCTTCGCTCGAAGAACCCTTGCTACCGAGGCGCGGTAGGCGGTAGGGCAACGACATGTTCGACCCCAACGCCGCCGCTCCCGCTGGTAGCGGCATCTTCGGCCTCCCACACACCGAAGCCGAGGCGGCGGTAGTCCTGATTCCGGTGCCGTTCGCAGCGACGGTTTCGTACGGGGGCGGCGCCGAGCACGGCCCGCAGGCAATCTGCCAAGCCAGTCGACAGGTGGATCTCTACGACTTGCAGTACGGCCGGACCTACGCCGCCGGCATCCACCTGCAAGACGAACCGGCGGACTTGGTGGCGTTGCACGTGACCACTCGCCAACTGGCGGAAGCGGTCATCGCCCGCGGCGGCGCTATCACCGAGGACCCGGCGGTGCGGGCTGTTGACGCGGCCGGGGCGCGGGTCAATGAGCACGTCTACCAGGCCACCGCTGCCATCCTCAAGAAGGGCAAGATTCCGGGCATCGTCGGCGGCGACCACTCGGTGCCGTTCGGGGCGATCCGCGCCTGTGCCGAACGCTTCCCCGCCCTAGGCATCTTGCACGTAGATGCGCATGCCGACCTGCGCGTCGCCTACGAGGGCTTTCGGTGGAGTCACGCGTCGATCATGGACAATGTGCTACGGGAATTGCCCGGGGTGCAGCGTCTCGTACAGGTCGGCATCCGCGACTTTTGCGAACAGGAACTCGCGAGCATTCACAGCAGCGGGGGGCGGGTCGTCACGCACTTCGACTTGGCTTGGCAACGCCGCCGGTTCCTTGGCGCCACGTTCGACAGCCTGTGCCAAGAAGCGATCGCGGCTTTGCCGCAAGAGGTCTACATCAGCTTCGACATCGATGGGCTCGACCCCTCCTTGTGTCCGCACACTGGGACACCGGTGCCAGGGGGACTGCTATTCGCCGAAGCCCTGCATTTGGTGACTTGCCTCGCTGCGAGCGGGCGTCGAATTGTCGGCTTCGACCTCGTCGAAGTTGCGCCCGGCAGCGATGAGTGGGACGCCAATGTTGCCGCGCGGTTGCTCTACAAGCTGTGTGGTGCTTCGCTGCAAACGCGCTGACCGCCGCCGCCGTCTCAAGTTCGTAGAGCGAGGGCACCGATGACTTTCGAGTCACGCCGGGAGCCAATGTCCATCGCCATCGGTATCGAAAACTTGGGGGTGGTGGTCGATCGCCTACGCCGCGAAGGCAAGAACGCGGCCGGCGAAGTCATTCAACAAATGCGTCGCGTTGAGCAAGACGCGAAGGATTCCTCGCTCGACCAACTGGCGCGTTTGTGCCGGGTCGGGGCCGAGACCATTCAATCCTTGGCGGCTGACGAGGCGGTCTTCGCTCCGAATGCGACCGCGATCATCGACCACGTCACGCAGTTGGTGGCGTTTGCGACCAAGTGTGCGGCGGCAATGGCTGGGGGTATGGACGTCGCTGGCATCGTGCCGCCGCCGATGTTCACGGTGCCGGACGCCGAAGAAGAGAAGCACTTCTTTGAGACCGTTGGCCTGTTTGTCTCGCACTCGATCGGTGTCATTGCCGAACTTGAAGAAGAGGTGCTCTCCCTCGAATCGAGCGAGAAGCCGCAGGTGACGGTCGCTGGCATTCGTCGCACGGTGCACACGCTGAAGGCTGAGTTCGGGGTGCTGAACATGTCGGCGCCGCAGACGCTGTGCCATCAGTCAGAGACTGCGATCGATGCCTGCGTGGAGCACGGCCAACCGTTCCCAGTGGACGTGATGCTGCTGGTGGTCGACTTGCTCAAGCAGTTCCTCGAACGCTTGACGCGCGACGTCAAAGCGCCGTTCGGCGACGTGGAGCCACTGCTGCGCAAGCTGCGCGGGCTGATCGACTCGGCGGCGGCTGATGCGGCCGATGAAGGTCTGACGGTCCACTTGAAGGTTGAGGGTGAGTTCGCGGACAGCTTGGCAGAGTTCATTACGGAGGCCCGCGCCCACCTTGCCGCCGCCGAAGTCGCGATGGTCGCGCTGTCGACGGCGCCAGCGAATCTCGAGCACATCAACCTGACGTTCCGCGCCTTCCACACCATCAAGGGTGTCGCCGGCTTCTTGAACCTCACGCCGCTCGTCGAGTTGGCGCACATCGCCGAGACGTTGCTCGATGGCGCTCGCAGCCAACGCTTGGCGTTTACTCAGGACGACATCGACTTGGTGCTGGCTGCCGGCGACATGATCCAGCAGATGCTGCACTCGCTGGAAGGGCAGCCCGGTCCGGCCGTGCGCGCGTGGAAGCGCTTGATCGGCAGTCTGCAGGCGGCGTCAGCCCGAACGGAATCAGCGGCAACGGCGCCTTTGGTCACCATGGCGCCCGCGGTGGCCAAGAACCCGGTTGTGCCCGTGCCACCCGTGTCGACGCCGACTCCGGCGCCCACTGCACCGGTTGCGGCCAAGCCCGAGCGCGAGGCCGTGCTGCAGCCGAAGGCCGCGCCGACTGCGGCGACACCGCCGGAGCCCGCGGCCGAAGGCGACCACAAGGCGGCGCGCGTCGAGCGCACGATCAAAGTCAGTACGACCCGACTCGACATGCTTGTCGACATGGTGGGCGAGCTGGTGATCGCGCAATCGATGGTCTTGCAGGACCCCGCAATCCAACGGCTCGACAGCCAATCGTTGACTCGCAACATTGGACAGGTCGGCAAGATCACACGCGACCTGCAGGAAGCGGCGATGTCGCTGCGCATGGTCACGGTGAAGGCGACCTTCCAGAAGATGGCGCGCCTGGTGCGCGATGTCGCTGGCAAGGCGGGCAAGAAGGTCACGCTGACGATCGCCGGGGAAGAGACCGAGCTCGATCGCAACGTCGTCGAGCAGATCTCCGATCCGTTGGTGCACATGATCCGCAACGCCATCGATCACGGCATCGAGGCGCCCGACGAGCGGCGCGGCAAGGGCAAGAGTGCCGAAGGCGATCTATCACTCAGTGCCTACCACCAAGGCGGTTCGATCGTCATCGAAATCAAGGACGATGGTCGTGGGCTCGACAAGGCTCGCATCATCAAGAAGGCGATCGAGAAGGGGCTGCTGCCCGCTGACACGACCGTGCAAGGGCTGTCCGACTCGGAAGCATTCAACCTCATCTTCCTGCCCGGGTTCTCGACCGCCGAGAAGGTTACGGATCTCAGCGGCCGCGGCGTCGGTATGGACGGTGTGCGGCGCAACATCGAAGCGCTGCGTGGCAAGATCGAGATCGAGAGCCAGATGGGCAGCGGCACCAAGTTCCGTCTGCGGTTGCCACTCACGCTTGCCATCATCGATGGCATGGTGATGCGCGTGGGCGGCAATCGCTACGTCGTGCCGACCCTGAGCATCGAACAGAGCTTCCGGCCTTCGGGCAGCGATGTGCACTACCTGGTCGACCGTGGCGAGTGCGTGCGCGTTCGCGGCACGGTGTTGCCGGTGTATCGACTGAAGGAAATCTTCGGGCAGGCCGATGGCCTGCAGGACATGGCCCAAGGCATCTTGATCGTGGTCGAAGTCGACGGCCAACGCAGTTGCCTGTTCGTCGACGAGATCCTTGGTCAACAACAGGTTGTCATCAAGTCGCTCGGCATGTCGCGCGATCGCGTCGCGGGGCTGTCAGGTGGCGCCATCATGACGGACGGCAGGGTCGCTCTGATCCTCGACGTCGGCACCTTGGTCGAATCAGCATTGAGCGCGTAGGGAATCAACAGCTATGAGCACCGGACTACAGCAATCGCCAGTCGCCATCACCCAGAAGGGTTTCACGGCTGGCAAGTTCTTGTCCTTCCAGTTGTCGAAGGAGGAATACGGCATCGCGATCCTGCGTGTTCGCGAGATCATCGGCATGGTCGATGTGACGCCATTGCCGCGCACGCCGGACTTCGTTCGTGGCGTCATCAACTTGCGCGGTCGCATCATTCCGGTGATCGATCTGAGCCGAAAGTTCGGCATGGCACCGGCAGAGTTCACCAACGAGACCTGCGTGGTGGTGGTCGATGTCGGCAAGGACATCGATACGACCTTCCGCGTCGGCTGCATCGTCGACACCGTCAGCGAAGTGCTGACCATCAATGCGGATCACTGCGAAGCGACGCCGCGTTGCGCCAACGCCGCGGGCGACTACATCGCGGGACTCGCGAAGTTGAAGGACCGTGTGCTGATCCTGCTCGACATCGAACGCGTGATCAGCGACCTGGACCCGGCAATCCTGGGGCAGGGGAACTGAGTCCATGGGCGCCCTCGGTGCCAACAACGGCGTCGTCGTCGGCGTTGCCGACATGGCGATTGGCCGTGAATGCCAAGGCCGGTTGGTCACGTACGCGCTCGGTTCTTGCATCGGGCTGTCGGCCTTCGACCCAGTTGCGAAGGTTGGTGGGTTGCTGCACTACATGTTGCCGCAGCCGGCGGAACACGCCGACCCCAAGGCCCTCAAGCCCTACATGTACGCGACCACGGGCATTCCCATGCTCATGCGCAAACTGGCGGAAGCCGGGGCGCTGCAGAATCGACTGATCGTCTGCGCTGCGGGCGGGGCCGAGATTCTGGAAGGGGCGGCGAGCATGGCGATCGGCAAACGCAATCGAACCATCTTGCGCAAGGTGCTGTGGAAGATGGGGATCACGCTCGCGGCCGAAGACACCGGCGGGGGCACTGCGCGCACCATGACCGTGGATCTAAGCCGGGGTAGCGTCAGCATCCGCTCGCGCGACAACGACGGCTTGCTTTGGGCGCCGGGAATGAAGTTGGTCGCAGCGAAAGGAGAGCCATGAACTACCGCATTCTCATCGTCGATGATTCACCGCTGTTGCGGGCCACGGCGCGGCGGGCCGTTCTCCAGGCGGGTGCCTCGCCGGATCGCGTACGCGAGGCCAATAATGGCAAGGCCGCTTTGGCAGCGCTCGCCATCGAACCGGCGGACATCGTGCTGCTCGACATCAACATGCCGGTCATGGACGGCTACCAGTTCGTTGAGGAGAAGGCAAAGATCCCAGCTCTCAACGCCGTCAAGGTCGCCTTGGTGACCACCGAGGGCAACAAGAAGCGACTGGAACGTATGACCCAACTGGGTGTCGTTCACTACCTGCGCAAGCCTTTCGAACCTGAAGAGCTGCGAGCTTTGGTCAACGCCCTCTTCACCGAGGGGAAGTGAGGTTGCGATGAACTCAGTGACTGCTGACAGTTTCACCGGGTTGGTGGTGATGGCACTCGAACGCATGGCGTTTGTGATCACCGAACGCGCCACCGACACGCCGAGCGAAGTGCTCGTCGATTGTGCGGCGCACGCGGTCATCGAACTGCGGGGACCGCAGGGCTATGCAGTGTCCGTGTCCGCGACGCCTGGCATGGTGCGCGAAGTCGCTTCCGGCATGATGGGCATGGAGCCGGATGACATCGACGTCGATGATCACGCACGGGCGACGGTGGACGAACTCGCCAATGTGCTTGCCGGCGAGTTGGTCATGCTGCTGACGAGTGGTGACGCGGAGATGTCCCTGAGTCTGCCGCGGGAAGGTTTGGATGACGAAGTCGGTCGCATGCTCGACAAGGCGGCGGTCGCGGGGTTCTGCGTGGTGGTCGGGTCCGATACCGGCCGACTGATGGTTGCTGTGCATTCGGTGTGACGCCGCCGGTAAGGAACGTGAATCTCGCCCCCTCACCGACGCGAGCTTGCACGGCGCCCACGTCGGCAGGAAGGTGCTGGCCTGATGGCCAAGGCCCTGTCGTTGTTCGAGGCGCGCGCGGTGGTTCTCGCCGCAGTTGCCACGCGTCAACTGCCTGAGCAGGTGCCACTGCGTAGCGCGCATGGCCGTGTGCTCGCGGAACGTGTGGTGGCGCCCGGGCCGTGGCCAGCGACCGACCGCGCCGCGATGGATGGTTTTGCCATGGCCGTTGGCGCGGACGGTCTCGCGGTGGGGATGCGGTTGCCGGTCGTCGGCCAGAGTTTGGCTGGGCGCCCGTTCGCAGAGTCACTAGCCGTGGGCACGGCGATTCGAATCATGACGGGGGCCGTGGTCCCGGTCGGCGCCAACGCGGTGGTGCCGGTGGAGCAAACCAGTGGCTTTGCCGGGGCGACGGTGCAACTGCTGGCGCCCGTGCGAGCTGGTCAACATGTGCGCTTGCTTGGCAGCGAACTGGCGGCTGGCACCGAGTTGATGTCGCCGGGGCGGTGGCTGCGCGCTGCGGAGATCGGTGTGCTGGCGGTGCTGGGCCAGCATGTCGTCACGGTGGCGCAGCGTCCGCGTGTCGCCATCGTCGCGACTGGTGACGAGGTGGTGGCGATCGAAGCGTCACCGCTGCCGCACCAAGTGCGCGAAAGCAACTCCTGGGCTTTGGCGGCGCAGGTTGAGGAATGTGGGGGTATCGCGCTGCGTCTCGGGGTCGCTCCGGATGAGCCCGTAGCGTTGCGCGCGTTGCTCCAGCGTGGCCTTGAGCAGTGCGACGTTCTGGTCACCATCGGCGGCATCAGCAAGGGCACCCATGACCTTGTACATGGCACGCTCGCCGAGCTCGGGGTGGCGACCCACTTTCACGGCATCGACCTGAAGCCTGGCAAGCCGACCTACTTTGGCATGGCCGCGCCGCCAGCAGGCCCGCGCTACGTCTTTGGTTTGCCCGGCAACCCGGCGTCGAGCTTCACGGTGTTTGATCTGCTGGTGCGCCCGCTGTTGTTGGCCATGCAAGGAGCGGCGCCGACCGAGTGGGCCACGCGGGTGCCAGTTGGCGGCGCGGCATGGCATGCGAACGCGCGGCTGCAAGCGGTGCCGGCGCGCCTAGTGCCCAGCGCCGTTGGCCTGGTCGCTGAGTTGGTGTCGCCGTCCCCCAGTGGCGATCCGTTCAGTCTGTTGAACGGGTCGGTGTATGCGTTGGTGGAGGAACACCGCGCGCCGCCTGGCCCGCAGGAGCGGGCGGTGCTCACGCTCGTTGCCCGATCTTCTGGAGTGCAGTTGCCGTGACGGCAGCGACCTGGATCGGGGCTTTGACGGCCGTTCTCGGTGGCATGGCTCTAGCCGCAGCGACGCCGCCGACGTGGGGTCCTGCAGCGGAGTGGCTCGTCCTGGCCGGGCTGATGGTTTGGTTCCATCTCGCCAGCGACCAGCGGCGACCGTGCTGGCACAGCTATGTCTTTGGCTGTGTGCACATGGCCATGTTCTCGTGGTCGGTGCACCACGTGCTGTTCGCCGCCTACGCGTTGATCGTCGGCTTGGGTGGGGCCTACTACGTGATCGCCACGATGGCCGTGCGGGCGTGTGGTCAACGGTTCGCGGTGTTGGCGTTTGCGGTGGCGGTGGCGGCGGCGTTTTGGCTGCGTGCGAACATGCCAGAAATCTGCTATCCGCACGGCCAGCCGTGCCACAGCCTGTGGCAGTGGCCGACGCTGCTGCACAGTGTGCTGGTTGGCGGCGAACCACTGTGCAACGGCTTGTTGGCGTTGTTCGCCGCGGCGAGCGTGCAACTGTGGCGCAGTTGGCGAACAGCAGCCTCGCCGTGGCCGGCGGCGCGTCGTCAATGGCTTGCCGCGGTCGGCGCCTGCATCGCGTTCACCGTACTGGGCCACGTGGTGCATGTGCCCGCGCCACAGGCTTCGGATCAGGTCGTGATCGTGGCCATCGAGCCTGGCTTTCATCCGATGTACGAGTGGGCGTCGTTGGCCGATGATCGTCGAGGTTCGCGGCTGCGAGAGCTGATCGAAGAACGGCTGTTGGCGCCGACCCGAGATCAGTTGGCGGCGCGGCCGGCGCCGGATGTCGTGCTGTGGCCAGAGAGCAGCTTGCCTGAGAACGTGCCGAGAGCCGACCTCGCCGCGAAGTCGGCGCGCTTGTTCGCTGGCCGGTGGGGGAACGCCACTGGGCGAGTGTTGCTCGGCGCCAACGTCGTTGACGATGCCTTGCCGACACCGGCGGCACTGCTGGTGGAGACACCGAGCGGTCGCTTGCTCGCGCACCAAGAGAAACGACATCTGGTTCCAGGCGGTGAGTTCCAACCGTTCTTTGGTTGGTTGCCGAGCAGCATCGCGACCAGCCTGCGCGACTGGTTTGAGGCGGCCATGTTTTCGTTGCCAGAAGCGGCGCCCGGCGCGGAATTGCCACCGTTGCAGACGGCGAAGGGGCAACTGTTCGGCGCGCTGCTTTGTTTCGACAACGCGTTCCCGGGGCCGGCGCAAGCCCAAGTTCGTATGGGCGCGCAGTGGCTGTGTGTGCTCTCCAACGAAGCCTGGTACGAAGGCGGTGATGAGCTGTCGCAGTTGATGGCGATGACCGTGGTGCGGGCGCTCGAGACCTGCACGCCAATCGTTCGCTGCACCCAGGATGGCCTTAGCGGCGCCGTCGACGCCTACGGCCGAATCACCCATTCGCTGCCGTTGGCGCCGTCGCCGCAGCCGGGGTCACGAATTTTGCGTGTATCGGTTACTCCAGGCCCTGGTCGTCTGCCGCCGCTGGCATGGCTACGTTCGGCGACCGGTCCCAGTTCGGCACTGCTGCTCACAGGCTTGCTTCTGCACGGCTTCGTTCGTTGGGCTAGACTTGGCCGAGCCCGAACGGCATCCCGCTCCGCGCCTGCAACCGGTTTCTCCGGGGGTGAGCAAGGAAGTGGTTCTTGACGGTCCGAGGCATGGAGTTAGGATTCCGCAGCCCTAAGGCCCCTCTCGCTTTGGGATGTGGTTTCCCCATGTTCGGTCGTCAGACCCACGCAAGGAAACCAAACGGCATCGATCGTCTTCCAACCCCCTCTGGCCGCCCTTCCCTCAGGGCACTCAACCTGCGGCAGCCGTGCTCTCCCCGAGTCCAGTTTGCCCAGTCATGTAAGTTAGGAGTTACCTGGTCACCATGAGTCCCATCGGTCGCGTATTCATCGTTCTCAATCTCGTGCTCGCCGGCGGCTTTCTGGTCGTTTCTGGCACGCACCTGCAACAACAGCACAACTACAAGACCAAGCTGGAGGCCGAGCAGACTGCTCGCGCCGACGACGCCGGCAAGGCCAACAACCAGATCCAGGAGCTGACCAAGGAACGCAACTCGTTCGAAAACGCCAAGACGGCGGCCGAGACGCTGCACGGCGCCGCGAAGAATGCGGTCGACCTGCTGACGGACGAGAACAAGCAGTACAGCCAGCGGCTGGCTTCGATGGAAGGTGACGTCAAGCAGTTGGTCGTGGCGGCGCAAGCGGCCAACACCGAGGCGAAGACGGCCTTCGCGACGGCCAAGACGGCCTTCGACATGGCGACTGCCGACCAGAAGACCAAGGACGAAGCGGTGCGTGCGAAGGACGCCGCCGTCGCCGAGAACCGCGAGCTCAAGAACTCGATCACGGGCCTGACGGAAGCGGTGGCCACCCGCGATGGCAGCATCAAGGGTCTCGAAAGTGACCGCAGCCAGCTGCAGTTGCTGGTCAAGGTCGCCGAGAGCTACGGGTTCATTCGCTCGATGGCTGCTCCGAACCTCGCAGGCCTGGTCACGAGCTCCGGTGGCAACCTGTGCACGGTCCAGATCACGGACAACCCGGGCAACGTCAACATCAAGGAAGCCATTGAGCTCGGTAAGTGGGGCTTCGCGATCTACGACGCCAATGGCTACAAGGGCGAGGCGATCGCCGAGAAGTTCGAGGAGAGCGCCAACGCGGTTCTCTGCAAGATCTTCACGGTGAAGGGTGAGATCAAGCAAGGCGACAAGGCCGCGACGAAGACGCCCTGAAGACGCCCTGAGGCGTCTCGTCCTAACCAGTCGCTTACTACCCCAACCTTTACTAGGAACACTCCCATGGCCAAGAAAGCAGCTCCTGTCGCCGTCGCCCAAAGCGACGTCGAAATCGTCAGCAAGCCGGGCTACGGCATCGATGAAGGCATCGTGCTCACGACGTTCTTCTTGCTGGTCGGTGCAATCGCCCTCGTGATGATCGCGAACAAGGGCTACGGCATCTAACGCGAACGGATAGACGATCGGGCAAGCAGCCCGCGCACCGCAGCCCGCAGCGACGAGAGTCGATGCGGGCTGTTGTGTTTTCTGGGCGTGCACTCGTTGGATCCCACGCTCTTCCGCCGGAAGAATCCGTTGCGACCGGAGCGTGCCTCGCTACCCTGCTTCGCGCTGCCGGATTGGTCCCCGGCGAGTGTTTTCAGGTCATTCGTCTGCTGGTCAGATCGTTCAAGGTCAATGGTCCCCCACACCATCCAAAGTGGGCGCAGGGCGTTCCATGCTGAAACCCATTGAGTGGCTTTTGCGCGGCTTCTCCGTCGATTTGGGCATCGATCTCGGCACGGCTAACACGTTGGTGTTCGTGCGCGACAAGGGCATCGTGCTCGATGAGCCGTCCGTCGTCGCCGTTCGCAAAGGCACGAGTGAAGTGTTGCTCGACGGCATGGCTGTCGGCGATGCCGCACTCGAGTACCTAGGGCGAACGCCGCCTGGCATCACGGCGGTGCGGCCGATGAAGAGCGGCGTCATCGCGGACTTCGAAGTCACCGAGAAGATGCTGCGCTACTTCATGATCAAGGCGTGCGGCGGCAAGCGCTTGATCAAGCCACGCCTCGTCATCGCGGTGCCGTGGGGCATCACAATGGTGGAGAAGCGCGCCGTGATCGGCAGTGCCGAACGAGCGGGTGCACGGCGCGTGTTCTTGGTTGATGAACCGACGGCTGCCGCGATTGGCGCTGGCCTGCCTGTGCACGAGCCACGCGGTTCGATGATCGTCGACATCGGCGGCGGCACCAGCGAGGTCGCGGTGATCTCGCTGGCCAACGTCGTCATGGCTGAGTGCTTGCGCGTCGCCGGCGACGATTTCAACGACGCGATTGCCCAGTACATCCGCAGCAAGTTCAACTTGCTGATCGGCGAGATCACCGCCGAACGCCTGAAGATCGCGGCCGGTAGCTGCGTGCCGCTTGACGAAGAGATCCAGGTCGAAGTGCGCGGGCGCGACTCACTGATTAATCTGCCGCGCCGTGCGGTGATCAGTTCGGCGGACGTGCGCGAAGCGCTGCAAGAGCCCGTGCGCAAGGTCATCGGTGCGATCAAGTCCGTGCTCGAGCGCACCCCGCCTGAGCTCGCCTCCGACTTGGTCGATTCCGGCATCACCTTGTGCGGCGGCGGTGCCTTGCTGCGCGGCTTGCCGGAGCTGATCTCGCGCGAAACCGAACTCGATGTGCGCGTTGCGGATCGCCCGCTCGAAGCCGTCGCGCGTGGCACCGGGATCTTCCTGGAGAACCTCGAGCTGTATTCGCAGTTCCTCGAGGGCGGCGAAGACCTGGGCTGAACCGTTCTGGTGTTGCGATGTGCTCGCGACACGCTGTCCCTAGCGAGAAGGCCGCGCCGTGCGCAAGAAACCACCGGCGTTCCCAGTCGGGCTCTACGGCATGTTGCTGTTTGCCCTGTGCTGGTTGACGTTCAGGGGCGTGTTCGCGCCCATCGAACGCGTCTTGGTCGGCGGCTGCTGTTCGATCACGCGCCTGTGGGCGGGTCTGTTTGGCACACCGGCGTTGGCCGCTACCGAACCTGCAACCGAACGCCTATCGGCCGCCGCGGATCTCGATCGTCGTCTGCGCGACCATGCCGTTCCGATCAACGGCGATCGTTGGCTGAGCGAGTGCGTGGCCGTTCACTGCGCGGTGGTCGCGGTGTCGCGGCGCGGTGGTGGAGGGGAGATGTGCGAGTTGCGTTTGGACCACACGTACGCGGAGTTGGCTGGCTGCCGCGACTTCGTCACCAAGGGTGAGTCCTTGGTCGGCTTCCTGCCGCGGCCGGGCGATGCGGCGGCCAGCGATGACGAACCCGACGACATGGCGCGCGTGCTGTTGGCCAACCACCCATTGGCGCGCGCCCTGCATGGCGAACTCGACACCGCCGACGGCGGGCGGTTGCGTGTCGTCGTGCGGGCGGCCGCGACCGTGGACCCAGCCCCGCTGAAGGTCGACTTGTGGGATGACCCCTATCGTGCGGCTCGTCTGGATCGGGGCGGTCTGCGGGTGCTTTCGCGTGAAGTGAGCGCGAGCGAGTCGTTGTTACCAGGCGGCCTGTTGCTCGGCACCACCCGCATCTGGGGCTACCCGCGAACGGCGGGCGGCGACGCGCTGACGCTGGGTGTCTTTATCGCCCCGGCAATCGCCCCGCGCGCCCTTTCCCATGTGGTGCTCTGGCGACGGCGCACCGCGACGACCCTGCCGGAAGGGAGCGACGAGGCGACCACGAGGCGACGTGGCCGTTCCATGGCCGCGATGGTTCACGAACTGCCCGGCGCGACCAACGGCCGCCATCTCTTGGTGGGCGCTGCGGACGTCGTCGACGGGGCGGCTGTCTTGCAAGATGGCTACCTGCTCGGCACCGCCCGTGGTCTGGCGTTTGGCGTTGGCTTGGTCACCTCGTTTGCAGCGTCTCGGCAACGCTGGACGTTGATCTGGCTGCCCGACGACGGCGCCTTGTCGCCGATCGAACTGCACGCGGAAGTGATCGCCACCGATGGCGACCGTGTCGTGCTGCGCCGTCTTGCTGCGAGTGTGCCGGGGGCCAACCTGCACCCGACGGCGGGCCACTTGTTCACGGGCAGCAACGGCTTGCACTGTCCGTCCGGCCTCTGGATCGGTCGGGTGAGCCCGCACCCGTTGGATTTCGACAAGTTCGTCGTCGATGTGCAGGTGGAGCGTGGCCAACGTGCCGTGGCTGTGCTGAGCGGAGGCGGGAAATGAGCCGCTGGTTCTTGTGGTTCCTCTTGGCCCCGCAAGTGTGGTTGCTGGCGGGGCTGTGGCGTGACGCTGGGTTGCCGCCGTTCGACATGGGGGCGTTGGCGTGTCTGTTCCTGGCCTTCTTTGCTGAGCGCCACGCGGTGCCGTGGTTGCTGCTCGGCCTTGCCATCGGCCGCGCCATGGTCGACGAAGCGATGCTGCCCGTGCAGATCTTGGTGCTTGGAGTGCCGGTTGGCTTCTTGTTGCCGTTGCGCACGCTGTTCTTCAGCCAACGCTGGCTATGGCAGGCCTTCGCGGCGGCCCTGTGTGCGGTGGCGATTCCGCACTTGGCAGGGGTGTGTGGACGCTTGTTTGAGCAGCCATCCGCGACGGCGCAGATGGATGGCATCACCGTGGTCTGGTCAGCCGTGTTGCTGCCACCGCTGCTGTTGCTGTTGCGCGCCTTGCCGCCGTTCCGTGCGTTCGTGGAGCCAGCATGACGCCGACGCGTACTCGGGTCGCCGCGCTTGGCGGGGTCTTTGTGCTCGGCCTCGTGGCTGTCGTGGTGCACCTCTGGGTCTTGATGGTGCACGACAACGAGATTTGGGCGGCGCGCAGCAACAAGAACCGCTGGTCGTTTCGTTCGGTGCCAAGCGAGCGTGGAGCCTTGCTCGATCGCTTCGGCCGAGTGCTGGCTCATGACGAACCGACCACCGAACTGTCGATTCACTACGCGCGGTTTCGACTGCGCAACGTGATCGGGGCCGCGGTCCATGGGGCGACAGCTTGGGCGCGTTTGCAGCCCGCGCGGGATGGCGCGGCCTTCGACTACCAAGATGGGGCGCTGGGGCCGGAAGGCGCCTTTGCCGAATTGATGGCGATGCCTGCGAGCACGCTGCGGCCGCGCGCCCTGCCGCGCAACGTCGCCAGCGAACTGGCTGCCGCAGTGACGACCGTGTTGGCGGATTGCTCAGGCCTTAGCCGCAAGCGCGTGTTCGCCGCGGTTCGCGAAGCGGCGCAAGCCGGCCGCGAGGTGGCAGTAGGGGACGTGCTCGGCATGGCTCGACAAGACCTTCGCCACGCGTTCCTGCGGCGGTGGCGGGCGCTCCAGCAGTTGCATGCCGACTTGCTGGCGCTGCGTGCGGCGGATGAGGACGCCGACAGCGAGGCGATGGGGCTGCTGGCGACGCTTGAGTACTTGCGGCGCGCCAGCCTCGCCGACGAGCACATCACCTGGATGGAGGATGGCGAGGAGAAGATTGGCAGCAAGATCGAGGACGTGCGCCGGACCTTCGCGGAGCGCGTGCCGTTCGATCTCGCCGCCCAATTGCGGGTCGATGCCGAGCAGTTTCCCGGCATGCACGTAGCGCCCTCGGTGCGGCGTCGAAGTGCGGTCGAGAAGGGCTCCACGTTGCATGCCTTGCTTGGCCGGGTGTGGGCGCTCGACCACGTCGTCCTGGACAAGAACTGGCTCGACCGTTTGGTGAAGAAAGAACTGTCCGATGAGTGGTTGGCGGATTTGGAATCGCCGGATGAAGACGCCGACAGCGCAGCCACGGCCAAGCTGCAAGCCGGCGCCAAACAGCGCTACACGACGGAGCTATTGCGCCGTGAACGACGTGGCATCACGGGCATTGAGCTGGCCTTCGACGATGATCTGATGGGGCGGTTGGGCATGCGCTTGGTCGAGCACGATGCGAAGCGGCGCGAGCAACGGCTTTGGAAGCACTTGCGCGTCGAGGCCGGTGAGCCAGTGCAATTGACCATCGATCTGGATCTGCAGCGGCTCGCCGAGGCCGCGACCACCGCCGCTCGACTTCGACAACTGCATGGCACGGCAACGGACCACGGCAAGGTCGAGGCGGCGCTGGCGGTGATCGATGCCAAGACCGGGGATGTGCTCGCTCTTGCCGGGGCCCCGATCGACAGTTCCTCCGCGCGCAGCGTTCCGGGCGTCACCTGGCAGGGCAACGGGGCGTTGGGCTCGGTCGTCAAACCGTTCGTTCTGGTTGAGCAGCTGCAGTGTGAAAGTGTCGGCCGGCCGCACCGCCCGATCAGCAGCTTGGAGGGCTGCAACGGCACCTTCCGCTACGGCCAACAGACGCTGAAGTGCAGCGGTCAGCATTGGGACGGGGGGCGGGATGCCATCGAAGCGCTCGCCGAGTCGTGCAACCTCTTCTACTACCAAATAGGGGTGGGCCTTGAGGAGGCTGGCCTGCGGCGAGCGATGGCGCGCTTTGGCTTAGCGGAGCCGCCAGAACAGGGCGAGGATCCCTTCGCGGCGTGCCTGCAGGGCAGCGTGCGCGGCTTGCCATTAGCACGGCTGAGTCGAGACACGAAGAAGATGAACTTGCCTCGGCGTGCCGTTGGCTATGGCGTGCAGGCAACCCCGCTGCACGTGGCGCGCGCTTACGCGGCGTTGGCGACGGGATCGCTGCCGAGCTTGGGAGTGAATCGGGAGCCGCGCGCGCGGGTGCCGCTGGAGGACGTGGTCGGCGAGATCGCGCTGGTGCAACGAGGGCTGCGCGCGTGCGTGGTCAACGGCACCGCGAGAAAACTCACGCTGCTCAACGAGCTCGGGGCGCACGGCAAGACCGGCACCGCCGAGGTCGGCGAGAAGGTCGAGAACAACGAGAACAACGCTTGGTTCGCGGGCTACCTGCCGCCCGCTGGCAGCGCCGAGACCCAACTGTGCTTTTGCGCCGTGATCTATTGGGTGAAGGACAAAGTGCATGGTGGCGATGCCGCGGGGCAACTGGTGGTCGACTTCTTGGCCGCAGTGCAAGCCGACGCCACGTTGCAGGCCCGCTATTTGGCCGGGAGCGGTCGATGAACGACTGGCTGCTGCAAAAGCCCAAGCGTCGCTTTGAGGTTCTGCAGAACGTCGATGGCTGGCTCGTGCTGACGACGGCAGCCCTTTGCCTGTGCGGCCTCGTCTTCATCGGTTCGGCAACCAGCGATGATGCGTTGTTCGCCGGGCAACAGAGTCGTCAGGCGTTGTTCACGGTGTGTGGTTTTGGCGTCGGCTTCTTCCTGCTGCTGCCGCACTACGTGCACGTGCTGCGCCTGGCGTGGGTCTTCTATGGCGTCGTCGTGCTGGCGCTGATGGGCTTGCCGTTCTTCGCTCCCGAATTGAACGGGGCTCGCCGCTGGTATGTGTTGCCAGGCTTCTCGGTGCAGCCGAGTGAGTTCGCCAAGCTCGCCGTGGTGCTGGCGCTAGCCGCCATGCTGCGCTTTCAGAGTCGGGCGCGCGCGTTCCAGGCTCTGCTGCTCCCGATGTTGGTGGCGGCGGTACCGGCGCTGTTGGTGCTGCGCCAGCCTGACCTCGGCAGTGCGATGGTGTTCGGGCCGGTGCTGTTGGCGATGTGTTATGCCGCCGGCGCCCCGCTGCGCAGCATCTTGGCGGTGCTGGCGGCCGCGGTCCTTGTGCTGGTGCTGGCAGCCTACGTCGGATTGCTGCACCCCTACCAGGTAGAACGCATCTCCGTGTGGCTGCAGCACTGGTCGTGGCACGAAGGCAACCTGCATTCGCGCGAGGTGCGCGAGGTGTTGCTTGGCAAGGGCTTTCAGCCGTGGCAGGCGCTGATCGCGATGGGTGCTGGCGGCCTGAGCGGTTTCGGCATCGGTAAGGGGCCGCAGAACCGCTACGACTTCTTGCCGTACCGCAGCGAGGACTACTTGTTTGCGGTGGTTGGCGAGGAAGTGGGATGGCTTGGCTGCGTGCTGCTGCTCGGCCTCATTGCCGCGCTGGTGCTCGGCTTGTTGGCGATGGCGATGCGCACGCGCGAGCGCTTTGGTCGCCTCGTCTGCGTGGGGGTCGCCACCTGGATTGGCACGCAGTCGCTGGTCCACGTCGCCGTCTGTGGTTGGTTGGTGCCGGCCACCGGCTTGCCGATGCCCTTCCTCAGTTACGGCGGCAGCTCGACGATGGCGACGCTGCTAGCGGTGGCGTGCTGCCTCAACATCGGAGCGCGGCGCGAACCCATCCTCGCGGCGGATGGCTTTCACTGAGGGCCCACACGGATGGCCCTCACGGATGGCCCTCACTGTGGGCCCTAACTGAGCGCCGCACACTTCACTACTTGCCGCCGCCGCCCTGGCCCTGCTTGCTCTTCAAGTAAGCCTCCCAGTACTTCCGGAACTTCACGGGCACTTCCGGCGGCCGCGAGCCCCGGTTCTTGAGGAAGTTCATGTACGGCTGCAGTTCGCCCCAACTGCCCTCGCCGGTGCCTGGACTGCCCGGAGCAGTGGCTGGATCCGGCTGACGGTTGCCAGTGGTGTTTTGGCCGCCGTCCTTGGTCTCCTGCCCGCCTTGAGGGTTGCCATCGGGGGGCGGCTGCGGCTGTGGCTCGCCTTGGCCAGGCTGCGGTTGCGGTTGTTGGCCACCTGGTTGCGGTTGCTCACCTGACTGCGGCCGCGGCACGATCTCCGGGGTTTCGTTCTCGCGGCGGTTCTGTTGGCCTGACTGCGGCTTTGGCTTGGGCTTGCCGTTGGGGTCCTGCCCGTCCTGCGGCTGGTCTTGTGGTTGGTCCGGCGGCTTGTCTTCTGGGGAGCCGCTGCCACCACCCTGGTTCTTCATCTCGTTGAGCTTCTCGATCAGTCGATCGATGCCGCCGTCGACCGTTTCGCTGCGTTCGCGCGCCTTCTGCAGCAGCTCCTTCGGCTTGCTACGCACCTGGTTCTTCTTGCCGGACTCGAGCAGCAAGCGATCGATCTCTTGCAGCTGTTCGTCGACCTCCTTGGCGATCTCCTGGATCTCGCGCATGGGGTCGCCTTGGGCAAAGACCAAGCGCGCACTCGCCAGCAGGGCCAGCGTGCACAACGTGTATCGAATGGGGTCCATGGTGGTTTAGCGGCCGCGGCCGCCCTCCTCGCCTTCGTTGCCTTGCATGCCCTGCAACGTCTCTTCGACGCCGGCCTTGATCTGTTGGAACAGCTTGGTGATCTCGTTGTGTCGGTGCGCCAACCGCTCAATCATGGCGACTTCGGCATCCGAGATGACTTCGTCGCCGCGGGCTTCGACCAGCGTGCGCAGGTTGTCGGTGGCGCGCCGGGTGTCGACGCCGAGTTGCTTCAACAACTCCAACTCCGCGATCAGGCTGACCAGCTTCTGCCGCTGCGGGTCGAAGCGGTTCTTGCCGGGATCCTTCTGCTGCTGTTGCTCCTCCTGCTTCTTCTTACGTTCCTCGTCGCGACGTTGGCGCTCGCGTTCGAGTGCTTTCAGCATCTCCTCGGTGCGACGCACGACGTCTTCTTGCAGCAGCGTCGTGAACGTGCCGACGTCCGGGTTGCGTCCGCCCAGACGTCGCGCCACTTCCTTCAGGTCTTCGCAGTTGGCCGTGAGCACCGCTTGGTAAACCAAGTTGCCTTCCTCGGTCAGTGCCTTGACCAAGAACGCCAGCTTGCCAGCGAGCTCTTGCTCCTCTTCGCCAAGCTGGTTGACCTTGCGCCGCACGGCGCGCGACAGCCCATCGGCGGGCGCGGTCTTCTGGGCTTCTAGGGTCTGGGCTGAGATCGGGACCTGCTTCGTCAAGAACTGCGTCAGCTCGTCCTTCATGCGGAAGAGCAGTTCCTCCTGGCGAAGGTCCTGGTAGCGGTCTTCCTCCTGTTCGAGCTCCTTGGCGGCGTCTTCGAGGTTCTTGCGAGCTTCCTCTTGCTGCTGTTGGGCTTCCTCCGGTTCGCCTTGCTCCATCGCGCGCTGCGCCTTCTTGGCGGCAGCCGCGGCCTGGTTGGCCTTCTGCTCGGCGGCCTTGTTGTCGCGCTTCTTCAACTCCTCGGCGAGGCGAATGATGTCCTCGGCGAGCTTCTCCTGAGCCTTCGCCTGCTGCTGCAGCTGTTCCTTCTGCGCCGCGTCCGGTGGACGATTCTCGTCGAGCGCTTGCATCGCTTCTTGCACGGCTTCGGCCGCGGCTTGTTGTTCGCCGGCGGCATTGGCTTGCTGCCCTGACTGCAGCTTCTGCGCCGCATTCTGCATGCGTTGCTGGGCCTGTTGCAGTTTCGCCGCCGCCTTCTCGGCCTGCGCCTTGGTCACCTGGTTTTGCTCGGCGGCCTGCTGCAGTTGCTCGGCCGCCTGCTTCGCCGCCTGCTGCAACTGCTCTTGGCGCTCAGCGGCCGCTTGCATCTCGGGTTGGCTGTCTTGGCTGGCCTCCTGCAGCGCCTCCTGCAAGGTCTTCTCGGCCGCCTGCAAGTTCTGCCGCGCTTCACCTGCGGCTTGTTGCCGCTCGGCGTTGGCTGCGGTCGGTGGCGTCTGGTCGGTTGGTTCGTTGGCCTCGACCTTGCGAAGTGCTTGCTCGGCGGCCCGCAGCTGCTCGCTGGCCTTCTGTTCAGCTGCCGCCGCACTCGGGGCGTTGTGCAGTTCTTGCGCGGTCGAGCTCGCCTCGGCGGCCATCTCACTGGCTTTGCGACCGGCGTCGGGGTTCTGCTGTTGGTGCTGGGCGCGCGCCCGATCGAGTGCCGACAGCGCCTCGTTGACCTTCTGCTGCGCCGTCGCGACGTCGTCGTTCTTGCTGGCGGCGGCCGCTTCCGCCAGCTTCTGCTGCGCTTGTGCAACCGCGGCCGCGGGGTCGTTCTTGGCATCGCCGCTGGCTTGGCTCGCGCGCAACTGCTCGCTCAATTGGGCCGCGTCCTTCTCCAGCTTCTCCGCGGCCGCACTGTTGGCGGTCTTCGCTTCTTGGCTGCGCTGCTCCGCCAGCTTGGTGCCGGTCTCGGCCAACTTGGCGAGTTGTTCGCGCTCGGCTGCGGTGGCGCCGTTGGCGGCCGTCTGCAGTTGCTCGCGAAGTTCCTGCCAAGCCTTGTCTTGCTCCTTGCCTTCGCTGCCGGAGCCGCGCTTGGGTGGCTTCTGCAAGCCAGCTTGCAGCCGGTCGCGCGCCTGTTGCAGAGCGGCCTGGTCGGTGCCAGCGGCTTCCTTCTGCAGTTCCTTGGCGGCGGTGCCTAAGGACTCTTGGCCCGCCTGGTCGCGCAGGTCGGCTTGCAGCTCGCGCGTGCGTTCGGCGAGATCGCCAAGGTCGAACTCCTGCGCGCGCGCCTTCGGCGTTTTGCCGGCGGCTTCGTCCGCGACCCCTTGCTCAAGGCGCTGCTGGCCTTGCAGCATCTCGCGCACGCGTTCGAGTGCGTTCTCGAGGAACGGTCGCCGCGAGCCAGCCTGCCGTTGGTTGCGTTCGGCTTCGCGCCGTTCGCCGTCGCGCAGGCTCTTCAGCCCATCGAGCAGCTGCTGTTCGGCGGGAGACGGCGGCGTCCGCATGGTCTGCTGCGTTTGCTCCATCAACTCACGTTGGCGTTGTTCGAGTTCGCGCGCGCTGCGCGCTTGCTCGGCGACGACTTTCAATTCCTGGTCGAGGTTCTCCACCGACTTACGTTCGAGCAGGATGTTGAGCAGCCGCTCGAGGTCGTCGACGACTTCCTTTTGCTTGCGCAACGCTTCGGTCAGGGCGGTGGCGGCGATGTCGTCGCGGATGCTGGCGACGTCGCGCAGAATGCCAGAGCGGTCGAGGTGGGCGAGGCCGTCGCGCAGCAGCTTGACCTGTTCGGGCTTGTTCTCGCGTTCGTAGCGCTGCTGCAGTTTCTGCATCAGCGTCTGCAGGCGCTCGGCCTTGCGCAGGATCTCGTCCTGATCGCGCCGCAAGCGCTCCATCTGTTCCGGATCGGTCTGGGCGAAGGCGACGGGGGCCAACGTCGTGAGGCCGAGCAAGAACGGCAACAACGACGGAATCATGGTGCGCAACGCGTTCATTTGTCTTTGCCTCGCACGTCTTCGGTCCGGCCCTGAAGGTCGCGCTGCCGATCGCGCAGCGCGCGCACTTCCTGGACCAAGTCCTGGTAGTCGTTCCACTCTTCGAGTCGCAGCAACAGTTGCTGCAGCGACTGTTCGATTTCTTTTTGGCCAGCCGCGGCGCGCTGCAGCAACGGCAGGCGTTCGCTCGCACCGCGCGTGACCTGTGCTTCTGCCAAGCTGCGCGCCACGGCGGGCCCAGGGCCAAGCGTCACACTGTCCGCGAGCGCGATCATGGCGAGGATCGGGTCGAGGCACTGCTCGAGCGCCCCGAGCGAACCGGCGGCGCGGCGCGTCAGCAGATCGCGGTAGAAGGCCGGATCCAGCGCCACCGCTTCGGTCAGTTCCTGGCAGCGTTGGCGGTACAGATCGACCACGACCTTGGCATGTTCGCTCGGCTCGAGGCGGTTCCACAGATGCTGGTCGAAGGCGCGCATCAGGCCGCGGTGCACCCGTTCGACCGTCGTCGCGATGCGGCCCTGACCGACCTCGATGCCGGTCAACGTTGGCGCCATATCCGCCGCCGAATGGTCGCTGCGCGCCACCAGGTCGTCGAGCTTGAGGCGTCGGTCGGATTGCAGATCGAGCGCCTGGCTGATGTCTTCGCGCAGGCCGCGAAACATGCGGGCGATCGCGGCCGCCAACTGGGCCTCGTCGACCACCTGCACGATGCGGCGAGGCAGTTCGGTGAGCCCCGGTTGCGGCTGGCGGTTGTCGCTCAGCTTCACCAGCAAGACCAGGCTGTCGTTGCCGGAAGTCCCCGCGCCGGAAGTCCCCGCGACGGACGCCTCGGCGCCGGCGGTCGGCGTGCCGAGCAAATCGCGAACTTCCAGCAACTCGGTCAGCACCGCCGACTTGGCGGCGGGTGAGGTGGCGGTCAGCAACGGTTTGGTGATTGCCGCGGCGGCCCCACGTTCGACGGTGAGGTCGATGGCAGCCAGGCCGAAGTCGTCGCGGCCGTCGACGCGCACACACAAAATGGCGCCTGGCAACAGCACGGTGCCTTCGTCATCGGGCAACAGCCAGCGGCCAATCGGCGCGTAGTCCTGCAGCACCGCGATCGGATAGGTGCCGGGGTTCGGATTGCGCAAGCCGTTATCGGCCAGCAGTTCGATCTGGTAACGATCCGACGCGGTGAGCGCGAAGCTGCCGTTGTAGACAGTCGACGCGCCACTGTCGTCTTGCGGCGTCGTGGCGACGAGATCGAGCCGGCGACCGCTTTCCAAGAACACCATGGTCGCACTGCGCACCAGCGCCGTCGTGGTCACCGTCAGTTGCACGTCACTGCCGAGCAACGCTTCGATCGAACCGCCGCGCTGTTCGAGGTTGGCGACGCCGGTGTAGGCGGGCGGTCGAATGTTCGCGGTGATCATCGCGACCTGCGGCGGGAACACGGTGCGCACGTTGACGAGGCGGTCGCCTTCGTCGTCGTCGCCACCGCGCGCATGAAACTGGAAGCTGCCGGACAGGCGGCGGAAGACGTGCCGGAAGCGCTCGCCAGGCCGCGGCGCCATCGCGATCGAACGCACGTCGCCGGCTGGCCCTTCGCGCAGCGGCACCACGTCGAGGTAGACCTCGCTCGGCGTGCGGCCTTCGGCCAGCACCGACACGTGCAGGTCTGCACCAGCGGGCAACACAATCTCCGTCTGGCGACCGCTGTCGGTGCGCTGCAGGTCGACGCCCGCGGGCGGCAGTTCGAGGCGCAGCGTCGTCTCCCGTGGGTAGCTGGCAGCAAAGCCGAGGTGGCGCAGCAAGAACGCGCGCATCGTCGCCGGGGACCACACCGCACCCACGGCGAGCAGCAGCGCGAGCCCGCCGCTGCACAGTCCAGCGCGGGTCGTCGGGCGTGGATCGAACAGGCGATCGAGCGGCAAGGCGCGCACCGAGTCAGCCGTCTGCACCAGCAGTTGCTCGATCATCGGTCGCGATTGGTTGCGCAGCGACTCGTCGGGCAGATCGTGCAGTTGCACCGCCGACACCAGCCGCTGGTGCAGCTCCGGGAAGGTGCGCTCAAACCAAATCGCCAAGTCGACTTCGGCGAACGATCGCGACAGCGGGTAGCGCACGAAGCGCGACAAGGCGACCACCAACAAGGTCGCGGTGACGGCGGTGTGGAGCAGTCGCACCGGCATCGGCAAGCCGAGCCAGCGATCGAGGCTGAAGAACAACAGGACTGCCGCCAAGACGATCGCCACCGTCAGGCCGACACCGTGCCAGAGGTAGCGCGCGCGCAGGCGACCGAGCTGCTGTTGCAGCAACGGACGCAAGGTGCCGAAGAGGGCTGTATGGGGGGCGTTCGGGGCTGCTTGGGTGGAGTTCAAGGACGGTCGGCGGTCATCGTTGGAAGATCGGCAGGTATTGCAGCGGGATCTGCAGGATCAGCGAGGCCACCGCAGTGCCAAAGGCATCGCCAGGCCCGGTGTGGCATTCCCAACTGCCGTCCGCTCGTTGTTGGTCGAGCAGGATGGCTTTGATCTTGCGGAAGTACTGAGTCCACTTCGGGTCGCCGGTGATGTAGTAGGCCTGCACCGCATAGTAGTGCCCGTAGTAGAAGAAGTAGTGGCCCTGCGACTCGCTGCTGAAGGACGACATCCGGCGATCCAGGTAGTCCAAGGCATCGCGAATGATCGGGCTGTCGTACTCGCCGGCCGCGTAGAGCGTGGTGACGCCAGCCGCCGTCAGTGGGAAGGTGGCGCGGGTGTGTTCGCGGTTCTGGTAGCGAAAGCTGCCGCCGTCATCACCCCAGGCCCCGCGCATGCCGCCGCGGTAGGTGCGGTCGTTGCTGCTCACGGCACTGCGATAGACGTAGTTCTGCGCGTTCTTGATGGTGGTGATCGGCACGTGGATGCCGACGTTGCGCGCCGAGCGCAGCGCCAACACCTGGCAGACTGTGATCGACATGTCGGACTCGCGCGCGAACGGGCGGTAGCGCCAGCCGCCCTCGGCGTTCTGCGAGTCCACGATCAGGTCGACCGAGCGCTGCAGCACACGCTTGACGTCGGCGCGATCGACCATGCCATAGACCTCGGCCAAGAACAGCGTCGCGAAGGCGTGGCTGTACATGCGCGTGCCGTTCAGAGTGATCTGGCCGTCGTCTTGCGCACACGTCAATACGAAGTCGATGCCGCGGTGCAGCACATCGCCGTACTTGCCGCGATCGGGCAAGTGGCCGCCTGCCAAGTAGCTCATCAACGCCAACGCCGTGACGCCGACGTGCGGCAGTTGCGCATTGTCGACGGTTTCGTAGTTGGTGTTGAGTTTGTAGCCAACGAGTTCGGCCCAGTAGCCGTCCTTGTGCTGGCGCGCTGCGAGCCATTGGTGGGCCCGGGCGACCGATTGACGCAAGCGATCGTCGATCAGTTGCTCGTTGCTGGTGCCGCGGCGCGCCTGTTCTTGGGCGGGTAACGCGGTTGTGGCCAGGACAGCAGTGGCCAGAACAGCCAGCGACAACAGGAAACGCATAGTGGTCATCGATTGCCTCGTTGGGTGCCGAGCAGCACGAGCCCGCGCGCGCCGGCAACCACGACATGTGGGCCGGATTGGCTCATGCTGTCACTGGTGCCTGGCAGGTTGAGAAGACGGGACTTGCGGCCATCGGGCAGCAAGCCAGAGCGATCGGCCAGCGACACGGCCCACAGGCGCACGCCGTTGCCATTGCGCGATCCGCGCGTGCCGAAGGTGACGAAGTCCGGGCCGAACAACGGCGCCTGCAGGACTTCGCCATCTTCTTTGCCGAGCGGCAATGCGAACGTGGGCTTGCTGTCGGCGACGCCAAAGCAAACCAGTTGCCGCTGCGAGCGATCGACATCGATGAAGGACTCGATGGCGAGACACTCGGGGGCTGGGTTCGCCAACCAAGACGGGTGCCAGTTGAGCAGGGTGGCGTCGTGGCCCACTTTCGCTTCGCGCAGCACACTGCCGTCGCGGGCGTTCAGCAGGATGACGCGGCTCTCCTCCCGATCACCGCCCTCGCACAGCACCAGGCGATCGCCGCGCAACGAGCACTCGAAGCGTTGGCTGCCTTGGGTGCCGCGCCAATGCCAAGCGACGCTGCCGTCGTTGGCGATGGCGACGAGGCGGGGGGCTGACCTCGACAACGAACTGTCGCTCGGCAGGAACACCCGTTCGCCGTCGCTGCACAGGTTCTGTGGGTAGAGGCGCGCCGACAAGGTGTCTGGCTCCAACTGCAGATGGGCCTTCAGCACACTGGCCGCGATCGTGATCGTCTGGGTCGCGGTGCCGCGCACGGCATCCAACCGTTGCACCGTCGCGCCACCGTCCGGGAACACCGTCAGGCGCAGCAGCGCGCCGTCGATGGCCTTCGGCTTGCAGGTGAGGCCCTCTTGGCTGTGGCTGAACAACTGCACGCCGGTCAGCGGTTCGATGCCGAGGAACTCGCAGTGGCCTTCGGCGGTGTTGGACTGCACGGAGAAGTGCAGCACGCCCTGTTGCAGGCCGAGACTCTCCAGCAGTTGTCGGCGCGGGGTCGGGTGCTGCCAACGCAGCTCGCCGCTGCGGTAGTCGACCGCGAAGACGCGTTCCATGTCGGGCACGATCAGCGTCGTGCCGCAGACGATGACGTGGTCCAAGTAGTCGACCGGCAACTGGAACAGCACCGACTTGTCGGCCGCTCCCGGCTGCACGTCGATGGCGAGCAGTTCGT
Source organism: Planctomycetota bacterium (assembly GCA_947444055.1). Classification (GTDB taxonomy): domain Bacteria; phylum Planctomycetota; class UBA1135; order UBA1135; family UBA2386; genus UBA2386. The sequence goes on along the minus strand of CANEYR010000001.1, from coordinate 109,170 downwards.
TGCCGACCCAGACATAGAGCGGTGTGTTCGCGGCGGCAGCAAAGCCTGCGACGGGCAACACCGGCAGCAGACGCAGTACTTCGCCGGCCGCGGGCGGCGCGAAGGTCGCCACGTCGACGATCGGCAGCGGCACCGGCGCCGGTCCGGTGCTGGGGAACGCTGGCAGTTTGGCCAACACCTCGCCAAACCGGGCGCCCGCATCCTCCGGCCAGTCACTCACGGTGTCCGCATGCGCGCGCAACAGACCGGCCATCGCCGCGGCGAGAGCGTGGTTGCCGCGCAGGTTGGCAGCCACGATCACGCGGCGCGCGACATTCGGCGGCACCGGACCACTGGCCATCGCATCGGCCAACACACCGCAGGTGAACGTCAGGTCGCCTTCGCGCACCGCCGCATCCAAGAGCCGAACTCGCGCCGTGGTGGCGGTGGGGCTGTTGGGGAATCGGTTGCTGATCAGCTCGAGGGCCGCGCGGTCATTGCCAGCGCCGAGCAGGGCGGCTTCGGCGCGGGCCTCGATGGCCGCATAACAAGCCGGCCCGTCGCTGCGCATGCGTTCGGCGATAGCGAGCTGTGCCAAGGTCGCCGCCATGGTGTCGCCGAGCCTTTGGTCCCCGTGTTGTTCGATCAGTTCTTGCCACAGGGCCACCGCCGACGTGGCTGTGGTGGCCGCCAGCGCGCGCTGCCAGGCCACCCAGGCGCGCACGGGAACGCCTTCGCCGAGTGGGAACGTCGCGTCACCGGCGTTCGTCAGCAGGCGATCGAGTTCGGCCGCGAACTGGCTCGGGTTGGTGGCGGAGCGCGCCAACACGATGGCTTGCACGTCAATCCAACGCGCGGTGTCCGGTGCGACGTCGCGCGCCGCGGCCAGCAAGGCCAAGGCCTCGGGGTTGCCGCTGCGCATGGCGAGGTCGGCGGCATGGAAGGCCTGTTGGTACAGCTCAAGCTGCAGTGCTTGCCGCACCGCGTGGCTCTTTGGCAGGCCTTTGCGCACGGCGGCTTGCAGGCCTTGCCGGTAGATCTGCTGCACAGCCTCGAGCACGGCAGCCGAGGGAGCGTCTGGCAACAGGGCCCGGCGCAGGCTTGCCAAGCGCAGCAGAATCGCCGGGTCATCGGGGTGATCTTGCGCCTGCTTTTCGACGTGCAGACTCAACGCGGCGGCGTCGTAGGCGATGTGCAAGGCCTGTTGACGCAGGGCGACGGCAATGCCGCCGATCAGCAACAGGTTGCCGGGCAGCAGTTGCGGCACCCGAAAGGGTGAGTCCGGCAGTGGCTTGCCACGACCATCGAAGGCGAGGATGCCATCGGCTCGGGCAAACCAGACGGCATCGTGCGTGACCGCGGGTCGCGGCGGCAAGCCGCCGTTGCGGCGGTCGCTCAGTTGCTCGGGTCGCACCAGTTGGCGCGCACTGGCGTCGGCGCCGAAGGCGGTGCCGGGGCGCGCCTTCACCGCGATCGCACCGATGCCGGACAACACGAATTCGTCGCCCATGGCGCCAGCGAGCCACAGGATGCGGTTGTCGGTGCCCTCCACAGTTGCCTGCGGCGGCAGCCGCCACTCCGTGCGCCCCGATTCGGCATCGAGGCCGAGCACGAATTGGGAGTCAAGCGGCGTCATGCAGACAACGCCGTCGGTGACCACCGGTGAGTTGTTGGCGAAGTAGATCATCCGGTCTTGCTGGCGGTGCATCGATGCGAGCGGCATGCGCACGACTTCGTACGAACTGATCCAGCGCGTCCGGCCGGTGGCGGCTTCGATGGCATAGGCGACGCCGAGGTTGGAGGCGCCGAACAACACCCCCCCGTGCAGGCACAACGGCGAGGCGGCGAACTCCGTGCGCGCGTTGCCAAACATGTTGACGTCCTGCTGGCTGCTGCAGACCAGGCGCTTCCACTTCGGCTTGCCGGTGCGCACGTCGTAGGCCGCGATGGAGAACGCGATGGCGCCCGCTCGATCGTGGACCGGCAGGTACACCGTGTCGCCACTGAGCACCGGATTGGCGCAGGCATCGTGGCCGCGGAAGAGCCGAGTACGTGGCCCATCGAGTTCGTCGTAGTGCGACCACAGCAGGTTGCCGGATTGCCGATGGAACGCGTACAGCCGCCGCATCGGGATCTTGCTCATCACCCGAAAGCTGTTTTGGAAGTCGATGTCCATCGACTTCTCCGGCACTTGCAAGGCCGCGACCACGACGTCGTCGTTGCAGGCAGCGGCCAGCGCCATGTCTTGGTTGATGCCGCTGCTTTGGCGTTCTTGCTGCCAAGAGGGCACGCGATCGACGTACGCGCTCATCGGCGACTCCGACTGCCAAAGCTCCTCTTGCCGCAGCGGGTCGAACGCCACCAGCTTGTGCCCGGTGTTGATGAAGATGCCGTCGAGATCGCCGACTGGGAACATCGCGAACAGGCCGATGTCGCGCTCACCTTCGACAAAACCAGGCGCTACGAAGTCGCGTTTGCACAGCACGTCCGGGCGGCCGGCGATCGGCGTCATCGGCGTGCGGCCCGAGCCACCGCCACCGAATGACTTCCAGGTGGCGTGGCCGGCGGCGAGCGGCAGCACGGTCAGCACATCGTCGCCGACTTGGCCAAGTCGGCCGGCAGCGCCGTCGCTGCGGGCGGTCTCTGGATCAATCAACAGGTTCGCACAGTGCAAGCGTTCGGCGACGCGACGCTCGTCGGTGGAGCCGAACGCGGTTGCATCGAGGGCGGCGCGGAAGTGGCCAACCGCTTGCCGGGCATCGCCGGCGTTGAGGGCGAGATCGCCAAGGCGCAGGCGCGCACTCAAACCGATCTTCGCGGTTGGAAAGCGTTCGGTCAGCTGGCGCAGTTGCTGCTCCGTGCAGTCGACCAACGCGCCGCCGCCACCGCCTTCCCGCAGCACCAGTTCTTCGTAGGCAGCCTGCGCCGCGGGCGGCAGGTTCGCCATGGACGTGATCACCGCGACGCGCAGGCCGAGAAAGCGGCCCGGTGCGACCGGCACCACGCCACCGCTCTCGATTTGCAGCAAACGATGCAGGCGCTCGACCCCGGCACGATGTTCCCCGGCCGCGATCTCGGCGAGCGCCTCTTCGAAGGCGTGGATCTGTTCTTGCGAACGCAGCAGCGAGAACAGGTTGTCGTTCTGGCTGGTCGAAAAATCGATCGGGGTTTCGACCGTTCGGCGCGGCGCCTGCTGGGCGGTAACCACGGTGGTGGGCGCGACGGCCGCGACCGCGAGCAGCAGGCTGTGAGCCAACGACTTGGCGATCCGCGCACGTTGGCTCATCGAAGGCTGACCCATGGCTGCATTGTGCATCGGAACTGCGGGGAGTGCGACTGGCGTTGACGTGCCGTTCTTGTCGACGGTTTAGGCCAAAGACCGCCGATCGGCCCGCCAATCGTCGTGCTATACGAGGCGGGCGCGTTTGCGGAGAAGCCACTCCGTCGCCAGCAGCGCCAGCACGATCGCCAACGCCCACAGGCTGTCCCAGGCGGACTTGGTCTTGGTGTCCTCGCGACTCTCGAAGGCCTTGCGGGTCGCGAACTCGGCAGCCAGCGAGTTGGTGTCAGTCAGGAAGACATACCGTCCGCTGCTGTCGGCCCCGTGGCTGGCCTCGGCGATGCGGCGCAGGGCGTCGGCGTCCTGGCTGGAGTCGGACATTTCCTTGTCCGGCACCCGCACCAGCACATCCTCGCGCGCGATCACGGCGTCGGCCGGGTTCTGGTTGGCGTACACCAGGAAACTGAAGGCGCCGGCCGCGGCCATGGTGAAACTCGCTTGGTAGGCGCCGGGGTCGCCAGGCACCGCGCGCAGCACGCGTTTCTCAATCTTGTTGTGATGGTCGCGCAAGAAGATCGGCTGTTCGGCGGTGATCGCAGGCTGCAATTCGTCGTCGTGCACGCGCAGCTGCACCCGCACTTTGTCACCGGTTTCGATCTGGTTCTTGTCGACGGTCAGTTCGAGCAAGTCGTTGCGCCGCAGCAGTCGACCCTGGGCCAGGGCGCGCACAATGTTGCGCCAGAAGGCGTCCATGTAGGTCTCGGCATACGGATCGCGCCATCGCCAGGTTTCGTCCGTGGCCATGAAGAACGTGTTGCCGCGCGGTACCGGTCCGACCACCGCCAGCGGTCGCTTGCCATACGTGTTGCCGTCGTCAGGGTGGCGCAGCAGCACCGTCGCGCCCGGCTTCGCGCGCTGCACCGGGTAGTAGACGTAGAAGCCTGGCAGGCCTTCTTCCCACAACTTCCGGTTGAAGGCTGGGTCGCGCTGCAGCAACAACATGTCGTGGGGCTGCAGCGGGTTGTCGAGCCGCGGATGGAACTCGAGGTCGCGGCGCGGGGCGTTCTGTTGCACCCACGAACGCTCCTCCAAGACGACCGGCAGCAGGTCTTGAATCGGCGTGTTGCGATAGCGCTCCGGCATCGCCGCATCGCCGAACAAGAACGCCACACCGCCGCCGAACTCGACGAACTTCACCAGCATCTCCATCCACTGCCGCCGCTTCTCCTCGGTCGGTGCGATGCGTTCGGGCGGCACGTCGCCGAAGACGATGACGTGGTAGGCGAACAGTTCCTTCTCCGTGCGCGGCAGGTCGCGCAACGGCGGCAGATCCTTGCTGTGTTCTTGTTCGAAGCGCGGACTGGCGTCGAACATCACCGCTTGCATGACGATGCTCGGGTCGACGCGCTTCAAGCCGTTCTTGACGTAGCGATACTCCCAGCGTGGCCGGTCTTCGAGGTAGAGCACGCGGATCTTCTCGTCGTTGACGCGCAAGAACCGAGTGTCTTCGTTGTCGTCGAGTTGGCTTTCCTCGGGCAGCGGTGCCAGTGAGAACCGCAGCGTCCAATCGCCAGCTTGGTCGAAGGCGTGGAAGATGCGAACGCGCGTGCTGTCGCCGTTCTCCGGCAGTTCGCCTGAGGCGGTGGCCAGTGGCAGGAAGGGGCCGCCGTCGCGCGAGCCTTGCAGTTCGATGCGCGCGCGTTCGCCGCGCAAGCCTTCGGCGCGCAGCGTGACTTCGAAGCCGACTTGCTCTTCGCGCAGCGCTTCCTTTGGACCAGGTGGGCCGATCAGCCAGGCGTTGCGCGGCGGTTCGGGGTCGCCGACGCCGATCGTGTGGATGGCGATGCCACGCAGTGCGTAGCCCCTCGCGACTTCGACCGGGTCGAGGCCGCCATTGTTGCGTCCATCCGACACCAACACGACGGCGTCGAGGTTGCTGCCCGCCGCGGCAGCGAGATGTAGATCCAGGGCATCGCCGAGCGTGGTGCGGTTGCCGCTCGCCGTCAGTTCGTCGAGCGTGCGAATGGGCGAGGGCTTGCGCTGCACCCGGAAGAGGCGCAGGTCGTGCGTCGTCGCCAGCTGGGCGAGCAAGCCGTCCTTTTGGCCGAGCACCTCTTGCACCAGTTCGCGGCGCGTCATCGTCGCCAGTTCGCGGCCCGCCACCAAGGCCTGCAAGCCGCTCTGTTGCTCCGGTGCGGGATAGCGGTCCTGGCGCTGCATGCTGGCGCTGTCGTCCACCAACACGTGCACCTGATTCTTGGTGCGCCGGTAGGTCGTGGTCTCAAACGCTGGTTGGAACAGCAACAGGCAGCACACGGCAATGGCGAGCCAGCGCAGGATCGACAGCGTGATGCGCGTGCCACGTTCCAGGCGGGTCAGGCCGCCATAGGCCCACCACGCAAACAGCACGGTGGCTGGCAACACGATCAACGTCGTGACCCAGAGCGGGGGAGCCGACAGGAAGCGGAACGTCTCCTCGACGTAGGTGCCCGCGTCTGGCGTCGGCGGCTTGGGATCTTGCATCAGGTCGGTGAGTAAGGCTGCCATCGATCAGCTCCGGCGCACCGAGACGTAGCGCGCCAACGCCGCTTCGCTGAGCACGAACAGCAAGGTCAACAACAGCAGCGTCGGGCCGAGGTCGCTGCGATCCGGGTCGTCCGCGGCCTCGGCCACTTCGGGCAAGCCGTCGAGAATGCGCGCCAGACCAAGGGACTTCTTCGCTTCGTCATGCGCCAGGAAACGCAGATCGCCTTCGTCGGGCGCGACGTTGACGGCGAACGGCACCACCATCGCTTCCTTGCCGGTCGGCCGATCGAGCACGAGGTCGAAGACGTAGAAGCCGGCGAAGGCGGTGTCGGGCAGTGGGCCCAAGCGATAGCGCCCGCCGGGCAACGGTGCTGGGTCTTCGGCGAGTGGAGCCTTTGGCCGACCATCGCGCTCGGGGCGCAGCACTTCGATGGTGTCGGGCCGGGCCGGCAGCGAGCACGAGAGTTCGGCGCCAACTTCGGTCAGGAACGGATCCACCGACGGCAAGGCCAGCCACTGCAGCGCGCCATACAACAAGGGCAGCGCCACCATCGGGTCGTTCAAGCGGTTCCACCGGTCGGCCTTGAACTCTGAGGCGAACGTCGACATCAAGAACACGACTTTGCCTTCCGCGAACGGGCGCGCGACCAGCAGCGGCGTGCGGTCGGGATCGGTCAGTCTGGCGAGGACCACGGCATCGGTCGCCATCGGGTCGGGGGCAACCCCGTGCCACCGCCAGAACGGCACCGCTTGCAGCACTTCGCGGTAGACCTCTTCCTGGTATTCGCGCAGCAGCGGGTGCTCGGGTGCCAGCAACGTCGCGGTGCGGCTGTCGGAACTGCCCACGGCGCCACCTTGTTTCTGCAGCAAGCGGAACGGCTGTGGCCCGTCGCCCGCACCGTGCAGATGCAGGTTGTAGCTGCTCGCATCGGCGCGTTCGCCGAGCGCCACGAACAGCCCGCGGCCCGCTTGCAGGGCTTCGAGCAGGCCCTGGGTCGTGCGTTCATTGAGGCGCTCGACATCGGCGAGCACCGTCACGTCGTAGTCCTTCGGCGTGCACTGCCCACCGAGGAAGGTCACGATGTCGACGGCTTCGATGGCGAACGTCGGCAGCGTGGTGGGATCGGGATCGATCATCTGCCAGACGTAGCGATAGGCCTGCAGCGGGTCGCCACCGGCTTCGCCATCGACGAGCAGCACCCGAATGCGGTCGCGCACTTCGACCGTGACGAAGCGTTCGTCGTCCGCCAGCAGCGAGTCGCCTTGCAACGACGCGCGCAGCCGTCGCCGCCCACCTTCGCGGAACACCACCTGGAAGTCCGCTTCGCCTTCGCCGCCGGGCGGCACCACGATCAGTTTGCGCATCGGCTCGCCGCCGTCGATCTCCAAGGTCACTTCGCAATTGGCCGCGGCCTGGCCGCGGTTCTTGACGGTGGCGACGACATCGATCGGCGTGCGCAGCACCGCGGCGGGTTGCGCGATGCGCAGTTCGGTGATCTGCACGTTGTCCGCAACGCCACCCAGGCGGCTCGCGGCGAACGGCCCCGTGTCGATCCAGTGCAACTCGGTGCCGGCGCGCTTGGTGAGCCGCTCGACCATGTCGCGCGCGGTGTCGGTCAGTTCCGCGGTGGGCAGTTGGTCGGAGGCCTGCACCGCCTTGCCGAGCGAACGCACTTGCATGTCGGTCAGCACGTAGACACGCACGTCCGGATCGTTCGCCTCTTCGATCGCTTCGACGACTTGTTGCAGAGCGTCGCCGAGTTCGGCCGCACCATCTTCGGGCTTCTGCAGCTGCGACCATTGGCCGCGCACGCTGGCGAGGTTGAGGTCGCCGCGCACGAGGAAGCGCGGCCGTACGCCCGCCATCACCAAGGTCACCTTGTCGGTCTGATTCGGTTTCTGTTCCCAGCGATCGAGCAGCCGACCGACCAGGGCGCGCGCGCGTTCGAACGAGCTGTTGCTGCCGTCTTGGCGCAGACCCATGCTGTAGCTGCCATCGATGACGACGACGTGGTGCACGGTGCCAGCACCGGCCAACAAGCCCGCCGCCTGCTGCAAAAACGGGCGCGCGATCGCCAGCGCCAACAAGATCGGCACCAGGCACCGCAGCAGCAGCAGCAGCAGGTTCTCGTTGCGCAGCCGATTGCGCTGCTTTTGGTAAGCGCGCAGCAAGAACTCCATCGCCGCCCACGGGCGCGTCTTGTGGCGCTGCCGATTGAGCAGATGGATGACCAGGGGCACGGCGAACAACAGCGTGCCGGCCACCAGAGCTGGGTTGAGGAACTGCACGCGACCTTACTTGCGGCGCTTGGCGCGCGCGGAGCGAGCGCTCAGATAGGAAGTCAGGATCACGTCGAGCGGCATGTTGTTGACGACGCGCACGTAGTCGATGCGCTGCGCCAAGCAGCCCTTGCGAATCTTGTCGGCGAAGCCTTCGACCTCGGCGAGGTAGGCATCGCGCAGCGACTTCGGGTCGCACAGCAGCTCCGGCATCTGCTCCATGCCTTGGAACAAGGTCATGCGTTCGAAGGGGAACTCGACCTCGTCGCGGTCGAACATGTGGAACACCACGACGTCGTGGCCACGGCTGGCGATCTCTCGCAGCCCCTTCAGCACTTCGGTCGGCTGGTCGAACAGGTCGCTGAAGATCAGCACCATGCCGCGCTGGCGCAGTTGGCTGGCGAGGTCGTGCAGCACGGTCGCGACTTTGGTCTTCTGCAGCCGCGCCTTCGCTTGCTCGAGCGCGCCGAAGAGATTGCCGAGGCTGGCGCGGGTGTTCGAAGGGGGCACCTGCTTCACGACCTTCTCGTCGAACAAGGTCAGGCCCACCGCATCCGCCTGCTGCTGGATCAAGTAGGCAAGCGACGCACACGCGGTGGCGCCGTAATCGAACTTGGGCATGCCGCCGTCGTGGCCGTAGTTCATCGACTCGCTCTGGTCGAGGAACAGGTGCGCGCGCAAATTGGTCTCTTCCTCGTACTGCTTGATCACGAAGCGATCGGCCTTCGCGAAGATCTTCCAGTCCAAGTGGCGCAGGTCATCGCCCGGCACGTACTCGCGGTGCTGCGCGAACTCGACCGAGAAGCCGCGATACGGCGACTTGTGCATGCCAGTAACAAACCCCTCGACGACAAGCCGCGCACGCAGCTCCAGGCGGCTGACTTTGTTCAGCACGCGCGGGTCAAGGTAGTCAGTAGGAATCTCGGTCATGGCTGTAGATCAGGAAGAGGCAAAAGGAGCCGAACCGAAGCGAGCTGCGCAGCGAACCATGCGAAGCGAAGCGAGCTGCGCAGTCACCGCCCGTTGTTCTACCCTCACCGCCCGCCGCACCGCTGGCCGTGCCGCCCGTTGTTCTCGCATCACCGTGTTGTCATCGGCTAGGCCAGCGGGAAATGGCAAGGGTGACGTGCGGCGCGGCGCCGCACGTCACCCTTGCGAGATGACCTTGGGCAGCTTGCCGTCGGCGAGCGCTTGGCTCTCGTTGGCAGGCGTCTCCGCCAGCAACCGGTCAACGACCTTGTCGGTCGTGATGCCATCGGCTTCGGCCGCAAAACTGGTGATCAAGCGATGGCGCAGCACGGGCTTCGCAACGGCGCGAATGTCCTCGGCGGCGACGTAGAAGCGACCTTGCAGCAGCGCATGCGCCTTGGCGCCGAGCACCAAGTTTTGGCTGGCGCGCGGGCCAGCGCCCCATTGCAGCCACTCCTTGATCCACTCTGGGGCTTCGCCGGTGGTGAGCCGCGTTTGGCGCGTCAAGCGCAGCGCGTACTCAAGCACGGCGTCGGCGATCGGCACCCGGCGCACGATCGCCTGCAGCGCGAAGATCTCCTCGGCGCCGAGCACGGCCTTGATCTCGGTGGTGCGGTCCTCGGTCGTTCGGCGCAGGATCTCGCGTTCCTCGGCCGCACTTGGGTAGTCGACCTTCACCATGAACATGAAGCGGTCGAGCTGGGCTTCGGGCAGTGGATAGGTGCCCTCTTGTTCAATCGGGTTCTGCGTTGCCAACACGAAGAACGGCTTTTGCAGTTCGTGCCGATGGCCGGCGACGGTGACTTGGTACTCCTGCATGGCCTCGAGCAGGGCAGCCTGAGTCTTCGGCGGCGTGCGGTTGATTTCGTCCGCCAAGATCACGTTCGAGAAGATCGGCCCCGGCAGGAACTTGAACTCGCGGCGGCCACTCGCCTTGTCCTCCTGGATGATCTCGGTGCCGGTGATGTCGCTCGGCATCAGGTCGGGCGTGAACTGGATGCGCTTGAAACCAAGCGACAGCACGCGCGCCAGCGTCGAGATCAGCAGCGTCTTGGCGAGGCCGGGCACGCCGATCAAGAGGCAATGGCCGCGGCAGAACAGCGCCATGAACAGTTCGTCGACGACATGGTCCTGGCCGACGATGACCTTCTTGATCTCCTCCTTCATGGAGGCATAGGCGCGGCGCAGCTTGTCGACCTGTTCGAGGTCCTTCGGAGTGGCTTCGTTGCTCATGGCGTGTTTGGGTACAGACGGCTCAGAGGGGAAGGCGATGGCGCGGCATGTTTACGTGGCCGCGGGGTCAGGTGCGGGGGAATCCTGCTGAGGATGCTGGCGCCCGCATAGGACGCGCCCGGGCGAAGAAACTTCACCGGGAAGTGCGGGGGGGTGGCGCCGTCGGCAGCGGGGCAGTGCCTTCTGGACGGGCGGCTTCTGGACGGGCGCCTTCTGGACGGGCGAATTCTTGTTGGGCCGACTCTGGGGTTTCGCCCGTGTCGTCGTCGACGGGGGGCAGGCTCTGCAACTCCGGGTGATGCAAGGCGAGTTCGAGCGGCGTGAAGCCCTTCTGGTCGATGGCGACGAGCAGCGCTTGCAGGTCGTAGTGGGCGTTGGGGCCGACCCCCAGGCGCGCCTCTTGGATCAGGGCGTCGTAGCGGGCTTTGAGGCTTTGCAGGTCGGTCGCGTAGTTGCGCAGGTCCGCTTGTTCCTGCAGGGCTGGCACCGTGTTGCCAAAGTAGGTCCAAAGCACGAACGCGAGGCTGCCCAGGGCGACCCAGTGGGGGAAGTGCGACGGAGCCTCGGCGGTCGTTCGACTCATGGCTGCGACAAGGTGGCGGATGGTAACGACGCTCGTGGTGCGGCGATAGTCGCCGTTCTTTGAAGTTCCTTCGCCGAGCCGCGCGCGCGTCTCATTCAAGCCGCTTGATGACGTGCCAACCAAACGGGCTCTTGCTGGCGTGGTGCGCGGCGACGCCCACTTCCCCGACGGCGAGACGGCAGGAGATGGCGGCGAAGTTGACGGCGAAGTCCGCACGATTGGTCGCCGTCAGCGTGAAGATGCCGTCGCCGTCGTCGCCGCTGTGCTGCTTCACCAATGCCGCAAAATCATCCCCCGAACGCGCCCGCGACAGCACCTGGACCGTCGCACTGCGCGCCTCGGCGTAGGTGCGCTTGCTCTCCGAGCCGCGCTTGGCGCCGACGAAGGCCAACAACACGTGCTGGACCTTCACCTGCGGGGCCTCGACTTCTGGACGGGCCATGATCCTGGCGCAGTCCTGGCCGAGCGGGGTGTCGTCGGGTGGGTCGCTGCAGGCGGTGAGGCAGAGGGCAATGGCGACGACGGCGGCAAGGACGTGGACGTTCTGGAGCACGGCGGCAGTGTAGCAGCAGGTTCTACGTCGGCGAGTCCGTGCCTGGCATCGCTCGCTCGGCGGCGAAGACGACGTTGGAACGGATGGCCATCGAGGTGACCAGTGAGAACACGCGGCGCAATTGCTCGGCAAGCACTTGCGGGTCAGCCCCGTCGACGTCGGTCGCGGCAATCAGGTTGAACAGCAACAACCCGCGCGGCGACAGCCGCTGCCGCACCGCCAGCAAGAACGGCCGTTCTCGGCAGGCCGATGGCACGACGGCATCGACAAACAGATCGACCACGACCAGATCAAACGTGCGCGTGTCCGTCGCCACGAACGCCACGGCATCCTGCTGCACGATTTCGAGGTCGGGCCAGCGGGCGAGCCCAAAGTGCGCCTTGGCCAGCCGGAGGATTTCCCCGTTGCTCTCGACGGCGACGATCGGTGCGGCGACGTGGAACTGACGGCGCAGCAGCGACACCAGCGATCCCGCACCCAGCCCCAGCAGCAACACCGACCGCGGTGCCCGTTCGCGAATGCCGACCTGCTGCAAGGCCGCCGCCAGGATCGTGTGCAACGTCCCGAAGGAATAGTTCACCGTCGGGCCATCGAGTCGCAGCCGGCCGTTGAGCATGACGACGCGCACCGGCGGCTGGTCACTCGGCCGCGATTGCGCCAGCACCTGCATCTGAAAGTAGCTGCGCACGAAGGCCACGGCGTGGCGCAGGCGCATGAGGACAGACCCGAACATGGCGTCGTGATCAGACCAGAATGCCGGCGATCGTGGCGCTCAGGTAGCTGGCGAGCGTGCCGCACAACAGCGCCTTCATGCCTAGCCGCGCGAGGTCGCCGCGCCGTTCGGGTGCGAGTTCGCCAATGCCGCCGATCTGCATGCCGACACTGCTGAAGTTGGCGAAGCCGCAAATCGCGAAGCTGACGATGGTCAGTCCCTTCTCGGTGAGCACCGGCACCGACTTGTCGGTGAGATGTTGGAAGGCGACGAACTCGTTGATGGTGAGTTTCTGGCCGAGCAGCGTGGCCACGTTGGTGACGTCCGTCGACGGCACGCCCATCGACCACGCCATCGGCGTGAACAGTTGGCCGAAGATCCAATTGAGGCTCAGGTGGAAGTCGGGGTTGAACACGTGCCCAATCCACGCCAGCACAAAGTCGATCAGCGCGATCAAGCCGAGGAACCCGATCAACATCGCGATCACGTTCATCGCGATCTTGAAGCCATCGCCAGCTCCGTGGCCGATGGCGTCGATGGCGTTGACGTAGTTGCTCTTCACCTCGAGTTTGACGCGGCCCATCGTTTGGCTCTCGACCGTCTCCGGCCACACGATCTTGCTGATGACGAGGGCCCCGGGCGCGGCCATCAAACTGGCGGCGAGCAACTTCGGCGCGAGGTCGAGGCCAGCGGCGGTGCCCATGCCGACATAGACGATCAAGATGCCGCCGGCGATGCAGGCGAGGCTGCCGCTCATGCTGGCGAGCAGTTCACTCTGCGTCATGCCCTTCAAGTACGGCCGCACCATCACCTGGGCTTCGACTTGGCCGACGAAGGCGCTGGCGACGTTGCTCAAGGCTTCGGCACCACTGACGCGCATCACCGCGTTCATGGCGCCGGCGATCACTTGCACGACGCGCTGCATGATGCCGAAGTGGTAGAGCAGGGCGACCAACACGCAGACCAGAATGATCGTGGCGGTGATGTTGAACGCGAAGACGAAGCCGCCACCGCGATAGTCGGCGATCACACCAGGTCCGGTGCTGACACCGATGCCGCCGTAGACGAACGCCGCGCCTTGACGGGCGAAGCTTTCGAGGTGCTCCATGCCTTTGCCAAGCCACTGGAAGAACTTGGTCACCGGCTCGACCTTCAACACCAGCACCGCAATCAACACCTGCAGCCCCATGCCACTGAACACCAGTCGCTTGTTGATGGCGCCGCGGTTGTTGCTGGCCAACCAGGCGATGCCAAGGATGAGCGCGATGCCCACGAAGCCAGTCAGTCGGTCCATGCGGCGGCGCACGATACTCAGCCGCTTCGTTGGGAGCACGCTGCTTCGAGGCCACTTCCCGTCGGTGCGAAGTGATGCTGGGTGACGGCGCCGGTCAAGTCGGCGTCAACGGCGCTGCGGCGAGACGTCAAGGCGGCGTCGAAACGCCCGCGTTTGAGCAACTGGGCTGAACCTGCAAGGTCGGCGCTACGTGCTCACTCGCATGCCCAGCGCGTGACCCCCGCGCGATTGGGCAGACGAGGCTCTCTCATTGGAGGAAGGCAGATGAACGCGTCCATGCACACTGAAACCGCTGGCCGGAAGCTGGCACATAGATCGCCATGGTTGTTGATTGCGATCTTGCTGCACGTTGGCGTCATCGCGGTGGCGAGCATTCTCTATTTCGAGCATGGCTCAGCACCTGACGACAGCTCGCCGACCACGATCACGCTGACCGCCGCCCGGCCGCTGGTCGAGATGCCGCCAATCGAAATCATCGACCACAATCTGGTGCCGAAGATGCAGGAGGATGAGGACATCGTGCCCAACGAGCTGACGTTTGATCCGGAAGCGGCCACTGACAGCGAGGCCAGCGAGACCGGTGATCCGTTGGCGGCCGAGCTCGCGAGCATGCCGGGCGACAACGGCGGCGGTACCGCGATTGGGAGAGGCCCGGGCGTCTACTGCAGCGCGCCCTCCGGCATCACTGGCAAACCAGGTGGTCCGTTCCGCGCGCGCTTCAACCCAGCGGCGAAGAAGAGCACCGGGATCGGCGAGGCCGGCAGCAAAGCCGTGCGGCGAGGGCTCGAGTGGTTGCGCGCCCATCAAGACGAAGACGGCCACTGGGACGCCGACCAGTTCATGAAGCACGACAAGGATGGCGAGCCATGCACAGGCCCCGGCAACGGCACCCACGATGTGGGCGTCACCGGCCTCGCCCTCTTGGCGTTCCTTGGGGAAGGCAACACGCTGCGCCAGGGGCACTTTCGCCAAGTCGTGCGCAAGGGCGTGCGCTGGTTGACTGAGCAACAGAACGAAAGTGGTCTCGTTGGCACCATGTCGTCGCAGTCGTTTCTCTACTCGCACGCATTGGCGACGCTCGCTCTGTGCGAAGCCTATGGGCTCTCGGATTACCGACCGTTGCGTGAGCCAGCCCAGCGCGCCGCCAACTACATCACGCTCGCTCGCAATCCGTACGGCGTGTGGCGCTACGAACTGCGCAGCGTCGACGGCGACTCGTCGATCTCGGCGTGGATGGTGCAGGCGCTGCTGTCGGCGAAGTCGTTCGGGCTGCAGGTCGACGACAGTTCGCTGAAAAACGCGACCGTTTTCTTCGACGGCGTCACCGATCCGGCGACCGGCGCGGCTGGCTACACCAAAGCCGGTGAAGGCAGTTCGCGGCCGGTTGGCAAGGCCGACCGGTTCCCCGCCGCGAAGACCGAGGCGCTGACCAGTGCGGTGTTGCTGTGCCGCTGCCTGCTGCATCACGACCAGCCAAACGACAAGGTCATGCAACTCGCCACCGATCGCATTCTCAAGCAGCCGCCCGTGTGGAACGAAGCCGACGGCTCGATCGATATGTATTACTGGTACTACGCCAGCTACGCGATGTTTCAGGTCAGCGGCAAGCCGTGGGACACTTGGTCGCGCAAGATGAAGAAGGCGGTGGTCGACACCCAGCAGCTGCAAGGCAACGCCTGCGGCTCGTGGAATCCGGTCGACGCGTGGGGCGACGAAGGCGGCCGCGTCTACTCGACGGCGATGATGGTGTTGTGCCTTGAGGCTTACTACCGCTACGACCGCGTGCTCGGTGCGCGGTGAACTCGCAATGCGCAGCGCGGCATGGTTTGCAACACCGCGCCAAATGCACACAAAGTCGGCACGCCGAGCCCCGCACAGCGCAGATGGGCTTCGACACGCTGGCCGTCGATCGTAATCGCCGCGCCGCTACTTCTTCAGAACGGGTGTGTCCTTGCGAGCGCCTTGGCGCGACGCCAGGCATCGACACTAGTCAGCGGCGGTCCGCACGCCGGTAAGCGCTCTGTCAACCTCGCGCCATCGCCGCCACCAGAGTCGCCGTCGCCTCAGATCCCGTAGACCGCAGCCTCACCCAACTGCTCTTCAATGCGCAGCAGTTGGTTGTACTTCGCGACCCGATCACTCCGGCATGGCGCCCCGGTCTTGATCTGCCCGGTGCCCGTCGCCACCGCCAGATCGGCGATGGTGTTGTCTTCACTCTCACCCGAACGGTGCGACATGATCGCGCGCATGCCGGCGCGGTGCGCCATGTCGATCGCTTCCAGCGTCTCCGTCAAGGTGCCGATCTGGTTGACCTTGATCAGGATCGCGTTCGCGGACTTCTCGGTGATGCCGCGCTGCAGCCGCTCGGTGTTGGTGACGAAGAGATCGTCGCCGACTAGCTGCACCTTGGCGCCGATCTTGGCATTCAGCAGTTGCCAGCCCTTCCAATCGTCTTCGGCCATGCCGTCCTCGATCGAGAAGATCGGGAACTGGCTCGACCACGATGCGAAGAGGTCGACCATGCCTTGGCTGTCGAGCGTCTTGCCTTCGCCTTCGAGGGTGTACTTGCCCTTGCTGTACATCTCCGTCACCGCCGCATCGAGCGCCAGCACCAGGTCGCTGCCGGCCTTGTAACCAGCCTTCTTGATGGCGCCGAGAATGATCTCGAACGCCGCCGCGTTGGACTCGAGGTTGGGCGCGAAGCCACCTTCGTCACCGACCGCCGTCATCAGCTTCTTCGCCTTCAGCTCGGCCTTCAGCGCGTGGAAGACTTCGGTGCCCATGCGCAAGCCTTCGCGGAACGACTTCGCACCAATCGGCACCACCATGAACTCTTGGAAGTCGATGTTGTTGTCGGCGTGGGCGCCGCCGTTGAGGATGTTCATCATCGGCACGGGCAGCCGTCGCGCCTTGCTGCCGCCGATGTAGCGCCACAGCGGCATGCCGATCTCGTCGGCGACCGCTTTGGCGGTGGCGAGGCTGGCGCCGAGGATCGCGTTGGCGCCGAGCTTGGCCTTGTTGATGGTGCCATCGACTTCGCGCAGCAAGCTGTCGATGTGATGCTGGTCTTCGGCGGGCTGGCCGAGCAGCGCATCGCAGATCACCGTGTCGACGTTGGCCACCGCCTTGGTGACGCCTTTGCCGAGGTAGCGCTTCTTGTCGCCGTCGCGCAGTTCGACTGCTTCGTGGGCGCCGGTACTGGCGCCAGAGGGAACGATCGCGCTGCCACGCGCGCCGGATTCGAGTTCGACTTCGACTTCGACAGTGGGATTGCCGCGCGAATCGAGCACTTCGCGGCCTTGCACGTGGACGATGGTGGTCATGTGGGCAGGAAGGGATAGCGGGTAGCGCGCTGCCGAGGCAAGCACGGTCTGCCTGAGAACCGGTCTGCCTGAGTCACGGTCTACCTGAGTGCGCGCGTCGCTATCCGTCCTCGATGGTTTGGCGGAGCAAGCAGATCGAACAGCCGCAGTCGGCACAGAGCGGTTCGTCGTTGCTTGCACTGTCGTCGTGGCGCCGTCGCGGCTTGGCTCGGCTTCGTCGTGGCATGGGTGCCTCCTGCGTGGTCGGCGTTGCCCGAAGTGGGAGCGCCATGCAAGAAGGGCACTGGGCGGCTGCACAAACGACGGCAAATCCGGCGCGATTTCGGCGCGCCTCAGACCCAGCTGTTGGTCAGCAGTTCGCCCATGCCGCCAGCGCCAGGCACGATGTACTGCATGTCGTTGAGGCCGCGTTCTTCGTCCGGGAACGTGCCTGGTGCCGAGGCCAGCGCGCGCGCGGTCGACAGGCCGCGGTCGAGGCGGCCGGCGTAGAGCCGAACGCCAGGATGGGTGTGGGTGAGGCGTTGCACTGCTTCGGGCGTCACCATCAGGTGGGCGGCGATGATGCGAGCGGGGGGGCCACCTTGCAGTTCGCGGTAGACATCGACGGCGCGGCAAACGGTGCCGCCCGTAGCACCCATCGGATCTGGCAGCAACACGATCGCACCGTGCACGGAGCCCCCGAGCTTGCTGCCATCGAGGCGCACGCCGGTTACGTGGTGTTCGGCGTCGGTGGTGCGCGAGATGTTCAAGAAGTCGAGTCGGACATTGGCGGGCGGCAACACTTCAATCGCTGCTTCGTAGCAGGCTTGGGCCGGCAGGATGCCCGCGCGAATGACGGCGGTGATAACGAGTTTGGTGTCGCGGCAGAGCAGTTGATCCTGCACGAAGGCCAGCGGTTCCGCCGCGGTCATGCGCGTCTTGATGCGCTGCTCGCGGCGAGGGAACTCCCGCACCAGCACTTCCTGCAAGAGGCGGGCGTAGGCCGTGCGCACCAGGGCGGGCAACTCGGCGGTGCCGGTGTCGGGGCTGCTGATGCGGGCGAGCAGGGTCGACAAGAACGGGTCGGCAAACAGCACGACATCGTCGCCGTAGTGGTGCGTGAGGTGGGCAGGCATCGCGGGCGCCACCATACCAAGGCAGGTGTGGACGTTCCTCTGGCTCGCATGCACCAGTCGGGTTCGTCTGCTATCGTCCGCCGATGCTCGTCACCCTGCTCGCCGCCGCCGCGGCAACCGTGTTCGCGTTGCCCCAGGGCAGCCAGGCGGATGCGCCAGTTGGGTTGACCGTCGTCCTAGTCGCCGTCGGCCAAGGCGATGGCATCGTGGTGAAGGCGCCGAACGGGCAAGTGCACGTGGTCGATGCCGGGCCTGGTGGCCAAGGCACCGCGGCCATGCTGCCGATGATCGCGTCGCTGCAGCCGGCGAGCTACGGCTTCACGTTCCTGTCGCACTTTCACGAAGACCACCACGGCGGTCTCGATGAAGTGCTTGCGGCGTTGCCGTTCCAGTTCGCCTATGACCGTGGCGACGTCAATCGGCCAACCAACACCGCGACCACCAACTACCTGACGGCGGCGGGCGCGCGGCGACAGACGATCACCGTCGGCACGATCTACCAGCTCGGCGGTGGCGCCACCATTCGTTGCATCGCGGCGAACGGCAATGTGCTTGGCGGCGCCTTCGTCGATCCGACGGCCTCGGCGCAAGAAGAGAACTCGCGGTCGGTGGCGCTGCGCCTGGACTATGGCCAGTTCTCGATGTGGCTTGGCGGCGATCTCACCGGTGGCGCCAGTAGCACCGCCGATGTCGAGACGCCGGCGACGCTCGCCTGTGGTGACATCGATGTCTACAAGCTGAACCATCACGGCTCCAACACCTCGACCAACCTCAATTTGGTGGCGCAGTTGGATCCGGAACTGGCCGTGGTCAGCTGCGGTGCGGGCAACAGCTTCGGCCATCCAACGACGACGATCGTCAATCGCCTCAACCAGGCCGCCGCCGCCCGCGCGTTGCTGTCGACGACGACGGGAAGTGCCTCGACGATCGGGTTTGGCGTCACCGGCTCGCTTCGACTCGACAGCGACGGCCGGCGTTATCGCGCGACCGCTACCAACGGCGACTTCCTCGACTTCTTCTGTGATGAAGTGGTGACGCCGGCCTTGGTGGTGGGGGACGTTCGCATCAGTGAAGTGCATCGCAATCCAGCCCTCGTGCCCGACACCAACGGCGAGTACGTCGAAGTGGTCAACGTCGGCAGCAAGCCAGTCGGGCTCGCTGGTCTGCGTTTGTCGGACAACACCGCGACGGTGACGTTGGCCAGTAACTTCATGCTGGTGCCTGGGCGGCCGCTGCTGTTTCAGGTCGACGCGGCGCCTACTCGCAATGGCGGCCAGCCACTCGGGGTGCCGCTGCCGTTCGGTTCGGTGTCGCTCGCGGACACCACCGACAACGTGACGCTCCAGTTCAGCGCGACGACAGTCGACAGCCTGATCTACAGCACGGGCCTGCCGGGCGGCAGCGGCATCGCCTGTGAGCGCATCAATTTGTTCGGCGCGCAAGCGAACGCCAACTACGCCGCCGCGCCCAACGTCTTTGGCGTCGGCGACCGCGGCTCGCCCGGTCGCCTCAACGACAGCGACGCGACGGTGCATCCGGTGCACATCGGCGTGTCGATCGCCGCCGATCGCTTCACGTTGCACGGCACCGCCCTCGACTTCGCGAGCCACTTCAGTGTCGTGCTGCTCGCGTACTCGAACACGCCAGCGACGCCGTTCAACAATGCGGTGATCCCGCTGGCGTTCGACTCGCTGTTCCAAGCCTCGCTGTCGGCGCCGAGCTTCGTGGCCTTGATGCCGCCGCTTGGCTACCGCAGCGTCGACGTGCTGATTCCACAGCCCAACCCCGTGGCCGGCGTGCCGCTCTACGCCGCCCACGTGGTGCTCGACTTCTCGCTCGCGGTGCCTGGCCTCTCCACCGCGCTCATGTTCGTGATCCCCTGATGCAGCCTTCCTCCCCGTCGTTCCGTGTCGTGTTCTCCAACGAGCAGATCCTGCGCCGTGCGCAAGAATTGGCGCGTGCCATCTTCACCGCGACTCCTGGTGAGCCGCCGATGTTGGTGGCGGTGATCGAAGGGGCGCGGCCGTTTGCGCGGCTGTTGCAGAAGTTCGTGCCCGGCAACCTGCCGGTGCACGAGGTGCGGGCATCGTCGTATGCCGGCACCACGAGTTCGGGCACCGTGCAGATCACGGTGGGCAAGGACCTGCCGGTGCGCGGCCAGCATGTGTTGCTGCTCGAAGACATCGTCGACACGGGCCGCACGATCGAGGCACTGAAGGCGCACTTCCTGGCGGCCGGCGCGAAGAGTTGTCGGGTGGCTACCTTGCTGAGCAAGCCGTCGCGACGGGTGGTGACGGTGGCGATCGATTACTTGGGCTTCGAGATCCCCGATGAGTTCGTCATCGGCTTCGGCATGGATCTCGATGGGCGCTACCGCGACTTGCTGGATGTGGTGGTCTACGAAGCCGAAGTGGAACGCGCGTTCTTGGCCGCAGGTGTCACCGCGCGCTAACGGCAGGTGCGGCGCCAGCGGGCGCGAGCCGACCTCAGACGCCGAGTTCCTTGAGCAACGTCGGGCTCGGGAACACGGCGTCCACGACCCACAGCACGTAGCGGATGTCGCAGACGACATTGCGCGAGCGGTCTTTGTTCCAGCCGAAGTCGCCCGCGACGTTCTCGAACACGCGGTCGAAGTTCAACCCGATCAGCTCGCCCTTGCCGTTGATCACCGGCGACCCCGAGTTGCCGCCCGTGGTGTCGCCGTTCGTCAAGAAGCACACCGGCACATCACCCAGGCGCTGGTCGAACCAACGCGATGCCGTGCGCGTCTGCGCGGCGGCGAGCAGCGCCTTTGGGCTGGCGAATGGCTCTTGCCCGGTCTCTTTCTGCACCAACCCCGCGACCGTGGTCTGGGCCGCATACGTCACCGCCTCGCGCGGTGAGTAGCCACCCACTTCGGCGATCGACACCCGCAGGGTGCTGTTGGCATCTGGATAGAACGACTTGCCGCGGAAGGCTTCCTGCGCCGCGATCCAACGCCGCCCGACGTCGAGCATCTGGCCGTTGCGCTGCCGCTGCCGGTTGCCGGCGAGTTGGCGTTCGGCGGCGAGCGAGCGCGCCAATAGGAGCATCGGATCCTGGCTCTTCGCCACGGCGTCCTTGCCCTGCGCGAACAGCGTCTTGCGTTCGTTGCCATCCAGCATCTTGGTGTCGGCGAAGAAGGCCGCTTCGACCTTCGCATGCAAACCGGACTCGCCGAGGAACTCAGTGCCGGCGATGCGTTGCGCTTTCGACATCGAGGCGAACTCTGCCAGCAGGATCTGCAGCAGGGGCTTCTGGATCAGCGGGAAGTGCGTCGTCAGTTGCGGGTCGGCGAGCGCGGTCAACAAGCGCGGCGGCACCTTGCCTTCGGGCGTGGACGCGACGGCGCCGCAGCCTTCGACCAACGCCATCAGCAGCGGCAGGTCGTCACTGAGCATGCCGATCAGCGCCACCAACGTGTCGCGTTCGATCGTGGCCGCTTCGGTTTCATCGAGCGCCAGCATCTCATCGAGCACGGTGGTCCAGCCAGCCGGGCTGTTGGTGGCCTGCGTGACCCAGGCGCGGAACTGCTGCTCTTCATGTTGCTTCTTCGCGGCGGTGGCGTTGCGCGACAGGCCGAAGACCATGCCGGACGAGTTCTTTTGCACGTTGGCGAGCGACTTGATGCGGTCGGCGACGGCGAGGTCGAGCGCTTCATCCGTCTTGCCCGCGGCGGTCAGCACCGCGATCGCGCGCGTCAGCACATCGAGTCGCTGCGGGAAGACGAAGCCCTGTTGGGTGGCCACGCCGCGGCTCGTCTTGTAGCGCTGCGTGCGGCCGGGGTAGCCGAGGATGAGGGCGAGGTCGCCAGACTGCACACCGGCGGTCGCGACCTTGAGCGCGTGCTCCGGTTGGAACGGCACGTTGTCCTGGTCGAACTCGCGCACGGCGCCGTCCTTCGCCACGTAGGCGCGAAAGAACATGAAGTCGCCGGTGTGGCGCGGCCATTCCCAGTTGTCGACTTCCCCGCCGAATTCGCCAATGGCGCGCGGCGGCGCGTAGACGAGGCGCACGTCGCGGATCTGGGTTCGGTAGTACAGGTGGTACTCCTTGCCTTCGAGGAACGACGCGATGCTGCACTTGGTGTTGGCTTCCTTCTGTTCGCCTTCGCCGATGAGCCGCGCCACCGTGCGCTGCGTGATGCTCCAGCGATCGAGGTCGTCCGTGGCCTTGGCTTGGGCTTCGTGCACGACCGCCGTGACATCCTCGATGCGCTTCAAGACCGAGGCGATCATGCCGGGCGCGGGCCGTTCGGCGGTGCGATCGGCGGCGGCAAAGCCATCGCGCAGCAGATTGTCGGCGGGGGTGCTGAGTTCACTGACGGCGCCAAAGCCACAATGGTGGTTGGTCACCATGAGTCCGTCCTTGCTGACGAACGACGCGGTGCAGCCATTGATTTGCACGGTGGCCGACAGCACGCCGCCCTTCTCGGGATGCCAGAACTGATCCTTGGTCAGCTGCATGCCACGCTTCTTCAGCGCGCCCCAGTCCATGTCGCGGACTTGCGTGGGCAGCCATTGCCCTTCGTCGGGCAGCAGGGTGACGGCGGCAAAGAAGAAGGCCAGCGAGCGCAGCAGCATGCGGAACCTATACGCAAACAGTCGCGGCGGTGCGAATGGCGGGCGAACGTTCTCTTCAGGCCAGCGCCTGCATGCGATGGCTCAGGTCACTGAGCAGGGCGGCGAGACGGGCGGGACCGCGGCGGTGGAAGATCGCGGCGAGTTCGCGGTAGTACCAGAGGGTGCCGTCGCGGCCGCCACTGAAGCGGGTCCACAGGGCGCTGCCGACGCTGGCGTGGTCTTCGACGATGGCGCGGGCGTTGTGCACCTTGTCGCAGGCGGAGAGCAGCAGCACGTCGCGGTGGGCGTCTTGCAGATGCAGCAGGTAGGCCTGTTTGCGGGCTCGCCAGGGCGGTTTCGGCAGCACCGTTGCATCAGTGAGTGCGAGCACCAACTCGGTGGTGCGGGGGCCAAACTGCAGGCGAATGCGTTCGGCAGTCGGCAACCCGCCTTGGTCTTCGACGGCGTCGTGCAGCAAAGCCGCGATCGCCTGGTCCTCGTCGGCGCCGTGCTCGATCGCCAGGGCCGCCACCGCTAGTAGGTGGGCGACGTAGGGCACGTTGGATTCCTTGCGCACTTGCGTTCGGTGCAATTGGGACGCCAGCACCAAGGCCTGGTCGAAGCGTTCGCCGAGCATGCGGCCCATGGAACGATGTCGCGATCGTGTCGGCAAGTGCTTGGTCCCTTGTTCGTGAGGTGCCGCTTCTGCACGCTGTCCGCATGCGCGCGTCCTTCGTGGTGTCCCTCGTTTCGCTGCTGCTCGCGTTCCCGCTCGCGGCGCAGAATTCGAACAAGAAAATCCGCAAGGCGCCGGGGGAATTGGCGGCGCGGGTCGGCAATGCGGTGGGTTGGCGCCGCGATGTGGAGACGGCGCTGCGCGAGGCCAAACAGAACGGCAAGCGGGTGTTCTGGTACGTGCCGTCGGTGGCGCGTTCGCCGATGGACCGCAAGCCGGAGATCGATCGCTACCTGCGCGGGGGGCCGTTCTCGTGGCCAAGCACGATCGAATTGCTGCGCACGCATTTCGTGCCGGTGGCCGAGGTGCCAAAAGGCGCGCTGCAGGAGAAGTACGAACTGCTGCGCAATCGCTACATCGAGCCGGGCTACTTGGTGCTCGACGGCGACGGCAAGGTCGTGAGCAAGGTCGATCAAGTGACCAGCTTTCACCCGGAATGGTTTGAAGCGCCGCTGCGGCGGTTGGCGAAGGTCGGCAGCGAAGACCTTGGCGAAGCGGCCTTGCGCGAGGCCTGGGCCGCGTACCGCGGTGGCGATCGCGGGCTGGCGGTGACGCTGGCGGATGCGGTGTTGGCGAAGAAGCCGGCGGACGGCATCGCGGCGGAGGCGCATTGGTTGGCCGGTGCGGCGCTCTGTCGGGACGGCCTTCGCTCGGACGCGATCGCCCGCTGGCAGCTGTTGTCGACGGCGTTGCCGGAGCAGCCGCTCGCCTGGAAAGCGGCGTTGGAATGCGAAGGGCACGGCCCGTTCGTGCACGGCTTTGAAGACTATTTGCCGCTGCCCAGTGCGGTGCTGAGCACGGATCCGACCGATGGCTCGCGCGCCGCTGGCATCTACAGCGAGGCCGAACTGTGGCAGCGCAGCGTGGCGTTCCTGGTCAGCATGGATGACGGCGATGGCGTGGTGCGCGACAGCATCTACGACTTTGGCGGCAGCGATGGGTTGCCCAACGTGTACGCGGCGGTGACGTGCTTGGTCGGCGAAGCCTTGCTGTGCGCGACTGATGAGAAGGGCGGCGCCTTGCCGCTGCCAGCCCCGCTGCGCGCGCGCGTCGAAGCGATGCTGCAACGCATTCTTGCCAACGTGCGCAACGACAGTTGGGTGGCGTTGTCGGACAGGGACGAGATCTTGTGGGCCCGCACGTATGCGCTGCGCTTCCTGGCGGCGTGGCAAGCCCGGCGCTCTGCCGATGCGGAGGCGATGCGGCCGCTGTTGTTGCGCGGCGTCGGCGCGCTGCTCGCGCTGCAGCCTGAAACCGGCGTTTGGTTTCATGAGTATGGCAATCCCTTCGCCATCGCGACGGCGTTGCAGGCGCTGCACGGCGCCAAGCTTGCTGGCGTCGACGTGCCGCAAGAGAACATTGATCGGGGGCTGCGGGCGTTGGCGATGAACCGCACGGCCGAAGGTGCCTTCACCTATGGCCACACGGAGAACGGCAAGCCGCGCGCCAGCCTCGAAGCGGCGGCTGGTCGCATGCCTCTATGTGAGCTTGGGCTGTTCTTGTTTGGCGCCAGTGACGAGAGCAAGTTGCGCGCGTCGATCGACGTCGGCCATCGCCACCATGGACTGCTGGCTGCTGTGCGCAAATACGACGACCACGCCGATCGGCTCGGCTACGGCGGCTTCTTCTTCTGGTTCGACATGCTGGCGCGCACCGATGCGACCTTGCAGCTCACCGACCAAGCGACCCGCGTGCCGCTGTTGAAGGCGCAGCGCCAGTTGGTGCTCGAGCTGCCGGAGTTTGATGGCTGCTTCGTCGACAGCCATGAGCTCGGCCGCGCCTATGGCACCGCCATGGCCTTGTTGTGTTTGCACGGCACGCGGGAAGCGCGGTGACGTTCACTGCCGGTTCTGGTGCCCGAGCAGCCCACTGAGCCAGCGTGAGAACGGATGGGAGGCGGCGGCGACGAGGTCGGCGAAGCGCTCGGCCGCGCGCTCGCCGAGTTGCATCACGAACGCCGTCAAGTTCATCAGTTCGTCGCGGGTGCCGTGGTCGAGATGGTGTTGCAGCCAGGCGTTGTCGGCGCGATCGATCGCCTGCTGGTGCAGCAAGCGGCGCGTCGACGGCGCGACGCCCTCGTGGTGGTCCACTTCCGCCAACAGCCAACTCGCCGTCGCCAGGTCGCGGCGCTCGAGCATGCGCGCCAACAGCCGCGCCAACGTCGTGTCGTGGTCTATGCATTCGCGGTCGAGGTCGAGCAAGCACTGCTGCGCTGCCAACGCCGGCAGGTTGCTGGCCTGATCGCGGGCGATCAACGCCGACACGATCTCGCTGGTCGGCTCGGCGATGGCTAGGCGAGCCCATTCGCTGCAAGCCTCGTCGGGGGTCGTGCCATCGAGGGTCGCGGCGCGCAACAGCACCCCGGACAGCGACTGGTCGCGCACCCAGCGCTCCGCACTGGCTTCGTCGGTGACCTTGACCAGACTCTGCACGAGCGGTGGAACGTTCTCGGCGGCGAAGTTTTTGCTGAGCACGACTTGTCCGATGCCAGCGAGCCGCAGCAGACCGAATGGCGCGTCGTTCGCTGCGAACGTCAAGACGTCCTCGGCACCGAGCTGGACGGCGGTCAGGCGCAGCCCCAACGTCAGCGGGCCGTGGGCGGTGGCGGTGCCCAGCTCTTCCTCACAACGGCGCAGGGCGGTGCGGGCCAGCGGGGCTTGGTCTGGGTGTTGCCGCAGCGTGCACAAGGCGTTGTGCAAGGCCAGGACGGCGGCGCGGTGCGCAACGTGGTTCTCGGGTGGCTCGGGAAGGGGCACCATCTTGTATCGGCCGCGAGGTGAGCCGTGCTGTCGGCGGGGCGACGGGATCAAGACAGAGAGTGTCATCGACCGGCCTCCCTGCTAAACCATTGCACGTGCTGACGAAGACGTTCTGCCGATCCTGGGCCCTGCTGGCGTTCGCTTGGCTGCTCGCCTGTGGCGGGCCGCTGCAACGGGTCGACTTGAAGGGCCAGCAGCCGCCGCAAGCAGCGGTCGCCCCGCAAGTCCTGGTGGTGACCCTCGTCGGCAAGCTCGGCACGCAGGAGTTGGCGCGCTGCCACCGCACCTTGCGCGAAGCCGATAGCCGTGGGGCTCTGTATGTGGTTTTCCGCCTCGAGACCGCCGGCAGCCAAGGCGAAGACACCAGCGACTTGCAGAGCCTGCTCGACCATGTGCAGCAGGCCAAGGTGAAGACCGTGGCGGTGCTGAAGGGGCGCGTCAGCCAGGGGGCGGCCGCGTTGGCGTTGGTCTGTAGCAAGGCCTTCTGCTTGCCCGGTGCGGAGTGGGGCGAGATCGAAAAGCCGGAACAGGAGTGGAGCGAGTTGCTGGGCACCTCCCCCGACGAGGCGATGGCCGAGCGGCTCGATGCGGTGCGGGATGCCATGAGTGCGCGGTTGAGCAAACGCGATCCCAAGCTGCGGCCCGATGCCGAGAAGTTGGCGCGGGCGATGGTGGATCCGCGCATCCAGATCGTGGTCGCCACCGTGCGCGCTGGCGGCATCGAACGCCAGCAAGTGCTCGAACAGACGGAGCTCGCCGCGTTGACTGCGGGCGGGGCCAAGGTGCTTGGCGATCGTCCGCTGACGCGCCCGCTGATGTTGAGTGCGCAGGAGGCCGCGGACTTCGGCTTGTCGAACGGCACGCTGCAGGATCTCGACCAACTGGCGGACGTGTTGACGATCGACCGCGCCAGCATTGGCGAACTGACCATCAACTGGGCGGAGCAGATGGTGGGGTGGCTCGAACTGCTGCAGCCGTTCTTGCTCGTCTGCGGGTTCCTGCTGCTGCTGGTCGAAGTGAAGACCCCGGGTGTGGGTCTGCCGGGCTTTCTCGGCGTCATCTTCTTGGCGTTGTCGCTGTTCTACAGCTACTTGGTTGGCCTCGCGGAGATCACCGAGATCCTCGTGTTCTTCCTCGGCCTCGCTGCCATCGCGGTCGAGATCTTCCTGCTGCCCGGCACCATCGTGTTTGGCGCGGTCGGCTTCCTGTGCCTCGTGATGGCCCTCGTGCTCAGTCGCCAGTCGTTCGTGTTGCCAAGCAACGCGGTCGAGGAAGCGATCTTCTTGGCGAACTTGGCGAACCTGACGCTGCTGTTCGTGTCCGTGTTGGTGCTGGGTGGGCTGATGTGGCGCTTGCTGCCAAAGGTGCCGTGGTTCAACCGGCTGTTCTTGGCTTCCCCGAGCGGCGGCGGGGCGGTGCTGGCTGGTAGCGGCAGTGGCTATGGTCTGGCCGATGCCGGCGCGATGGCGTTGGTTGGCCGCGTCGGCAAAGCCGCAACGGTGCTGCGCCCTACCGGCATGATGGAGATCGATGGCGAGCGCGTCGAGGTGGTAACCGAAGGGGAGTTCGTCGAAGCCGGCACCACGGTGCGCGTGCTCTATGTGCAAGGGCTTCGTGTCGTCGTCGCCGCCGAAGGTGCTTCAGCTCGCAGCGGCGAACGAGGCAGTGTCGGTCTCGTGGTGCTGCTTTGTCTGCTTGGCCTCGGCCTGTTGGTCGCCGAAGTGATGTTTGTGTCCTTCGGCGTGATCGCGGCGCTGTCCGGCGTGGCGCTGCTGAGTGCGATCTTCGTCGCCTTCCAGCAGTCGACCGCGTTCGGCGTGTCCGTGGTGGTGGTCGAAGCGATCGCTGCGCCCATCGTCTTGACGTTCTCGTTCAAACTGTTGCCGAAGACGCCGTTTGGCAAGGCCCTGATCTTGAGCGGTCCGACCAGCGCGACGTCCGCCGGGGCTGCCGATTCGGCTCTGGCCGCGTTGCTGCACAAGACCGGCACGACCTTGTCGGCGTTACGCCCGTCGGGCTACGCCCGCATCGATGGCCGCAAGGTCGATGTCGTCACTCGTGGCGAAATGCTCGACGCCGACTCTCCGATCGTGGTCCTCGACGTCGCCAACAATCGCGTCGTCGTCGGCCGCCGCTGATTCTTTAGAAACCCCCTCACACCGCCATAGCCCACACATGCTCGCGAAAGCCCCATTCGAATTCTGGACCTACGTGCTGATCGGCGTGCTGATCCTGCTCGTCATCATGGTCCTGCTGCTGTTGAAGTTCCTCAACTTGTGGATCCAGGCCTACATGTCGGGAACCAAGATCGGCTTGCTCCAGCTGGTCGGCATGTCGCTGCGCAAGGTCAACCCGAGCGTCATCGTGCGCGGCGCCATCTCGGCCACGCAGGCGGGCCTGCCGATCAATGTGCGCGACCTGGAAGCGCACTATCTGGCGGGCGGCAAGGTGCTGAACGTCGTGCAGGCGTTGATCGCCGCCGACCGCGCCAACCTCGGCCTCGACTTCCGACAGGCGGCTGCCATCGACTTGGCTGGGCGCGACATTCTCGATGCCGTGCAGACGTCGGTGACGCCGAAGGTCATTGACTGCCCGCCCGAGGGCAAAGTGGCGGCGATGGCGAAGAACGGCATTCAGGTGCTGGCCAAGGCTCGCGTCACGGTGCGGACCAACATCAAGCGCTTGGTCGGCGGTGCGACCGAGGAAACGATCATCGCGCGCGTCGGCGAGGGCATCGTGTCGACGATCGGTTCGTCGGATTCGCACAAGGACGTGCTCGAGAACCCCGACCGCATCAGCAAGGGTGTGCTGTCGAAGGCGCTCGATGCCGGCACCGCGTTCGAGATCCTGTCGATCGACATCGCCGACGTCGACATCGGTGACAACATCGGCGCCCGCCTGCAAGCAGACCAAGCGGAGGCCGACAAGCGCGTCGCGCAAGCCGCCGCCGAGAGTCGGCGCGCGATGGCCGTTGCCGCCGAGCAAGAGAACATCGCCGAGATCGCGGCCAATCGCGCCAAGCTGGTGCTCGCCGAAGCCGAGGTCCCGAAGGCGATGGCGGACGCGTTCCGCTCGGGCCACTTGGGCGTGCTCGACTACCAACGCATCAAGAACCTCGAAGCCGACACGCGCATGCGCACGCAGATTGCCGCCGGCGAAGAGACGCAGCAGACGAGCGAGAGCCAGCGCAAGAAGATGCCTGGGCAGGAGTGACCTGTGGATCGTCTGATCCTGTTCTTCCAGCAGAACCCGATCCTGCTGTTCGTCGCCGTGGCCTGGATTCTGGGCATGATCGGCAACGCCGCCAAGGTCGCGAAAGGCAAGCGCCAACGCACCGAGATGGCGCGGTTGCCGGAATCGCCATCGCCGACGGAACGCGTCGCCACGCCGGTGCGTAGCCACCCCGTGCACGAACGTTCGGCGGACGAGATCGCCCGCGAGATGCGGCGCCTCCTCGGTGTCGAGACCGAGCCGAGCAGCGGCGATCGTTCCTCAAGCCCTGCGGAAGCGAGCGAAGTTCGCCAACCGCGGCCGACGGTGCGGCCGACGTTACCGGCGTCGCTGCCGTCACTGCCATCGCAGCGGCGTCGCAACGTGCCGGAACTAGAGCACGCGCCAACGCCCGTCAGGCCGACGACGTCCTCGCGGCGATTGCCCATTCACGTCGATCCACACGTCGGCGAGGGCATTTCGCGTCGCGTCTCGGTGCAGAGCGGGCGCGTCGGCGAGTCGGCGCGTGCGCACACGATCGGCAACTTGGGTGGGCGAGTCGTCGAGGTGGCCCATCGAGCCGCCGTCGCCAGTCGCTACGCACTGACCGACTTGAAGCGGGCCATCGTGCTGAGCGAGATCCTTGGCCCGCCGATGTCGTTGCGCCGCGGGCGAGAAGTCGACAGCTAGAACCGCTCGCGCCGCTGCTTGGCGTCGTGTGCTACTTGCCGGTGCTCGGTGCACCAGGTTGCATCGGCGCCGCGGGCACCTCCGGCGCATTGTTGCGGCTGCCAGCGCGGAACTTCTCCCACAACGCCGGATCGATCATCGGCCGACTCGACTGCGTCGCCAGTTCGAAGGCGATGTCGTAGACGTAGGTCGCGACGCGCAGCAGCTTCTCGTAGTGGATCTTGTCGGGCGTGTCGCTGGGGCGGTGGTAGTCGCGGTGCAGCCCGGTGAAGAAGAACGCAATCGGCACCCCGTGTCGCGCGAAGTTGGCATGGTCGCTGCGGCTGTACATGCCCTCCTGGTCGTACTCGATGTCGAACTTGGCTGCCTCGTTCTTGCTGATGCAGAGGTCGTGCAGGGCGGGGGCGAGCTTCTTGGTGCCGATCAGGTGCAGCGAGTTGCGGTTGTCCTCGGCCTTCTCGCCTTGGTTGCCTTCGACGTTCTCTTCTTCGTCGCGGCCGATCATGTCCATCTGCAGTTCGCCCACGATCGAGGCCAGGGGCACCGGGCAGTTGTCGGCGAAGAAGCGCGAGCCGACGAGGCCGTTCTCTTCGCCCGAGAAGCAGACGAACAGGATGCTGCGGGTTGGCCGCACGGGGTTCTTCGCAAACATCTGCGCTAAGGCCATGACCCCGGTCGTGCCCGAAGCATCGTCGTCGGCACCAGGGCTGATGGTGTCACCGCGGCGGCCGAGGTGGTCGAGATGGCTGCCGATGACGACGTATTCGTCTTTCAGCTTGGCATCGCTGCCTGGCAGCACGGCCCAGACGTTCATCGCCGGCGCTTGCGTCTCTTCGACAGCGACCTCCACGGTGCCCTGCAACGGCAGCACGGTGGCGATTGGAGCGTCTGTGAGCATGTCCTTGCTGAGGCCCGCACCAACTAGCACGGCGTCGAAGTCCGCACCGCCAAAGGAGGCGTCGACTGGCGATCGCCCAGCGCCAGCGGCAGCGGGATTGCCGCCGCGACGTCCCATGCCGCTACCACCGCGCAGGCCGCCGGTCACCGCCTCGGTCTGGACGAACAGCACGGCGGCTGCTTCCTTGCCTTGCAGCCCTTGCCGAACGGCGAACTGCGCCATCGCGGTCTGCCGCGCCGTGCGCTCGGCGGCGGGTCGCACGTAGGCGATGACGACCTTGCCCTTGACGTCGACGGCATCGAGGCCGGGGATGGACGCCGCGGCTGCCCCGGGGCGGTCCCCTTGGCGGCCTGGTTGGACTGGCGGTGGCGTCGGCGCATTCACGACCAACAACACGACGTCGCCAGTAGCGGCGAGATTGCTCGAGGCCGAGCCCGTCAGGCGGTCAGCCGGGATCGTGCAGACCTCGGCGTCACCCTTGCGGAAGACGACGCGGGTCTTGGCGGCGTTGACCTTGCTGGACGCCCACGGCACATGCTGGAAGTAACTGCCCTTCTCGCCGCGCGCTTCCAAGCCCAGCGACTTGAAGTGGGCCGCGACGTAGTTGGCCGCTTTCTCGAAGCCTGGCTGGCCGGTGCCGCGACCTTCGAACTCGGGGCTAGCCAGCGTGCCGAGCCATTCTTTGCAGTGCGGCACGGTGACCAAGGTCGCGCCAACTGCGCGGTCGGTAGCCATCGCGGTCTGGGCGCGGGCGCTGCCGAGTGCGGCGGCAGCTACGCAGAAGGCCAACAACGAATGGCGAGAACGAACAAGCGGATCGATGGGCATCGTGGTCAAAAGGCGGCGCCTTGGGGGATCAGGGGCGCCTCTTCTACGGGCAAATCCCCGCAGGCGTGAGTCACGCGTTCGTCGCGGCAGTCACAACCACAGGCGGCGGCGCAGGCGCTGCCACAGGGTTGCCTCGGGCTGCAGGTCGTGCGGATTGGTGCGGTGCTCGCGGTCGTTGATCTCGCCAAGCGGGTGGCGCGAGGAGAGCCACAGAGGCAGATTGGCCAGGGTGTCGGCCAGGTTCTGGCCGAATTCGGCTGCCGTTGGCAAGACCGGCTCGGGAAGGTGGGGACGACGGCCCACTTCGCCCGCTAGCACGCGGGTTGCGGTGGCGCCGAGGTGCTGGCTGCGTTGCAGTTCGCTCGGCGCCGCTTGCAGCTTGGCGTCGACCGCATGCACGCGTTCGACTTCGTGCCGCAGCGCCGACGGCAGGCGGGTCCAGGTCGCGGCACGGCGTGACGCCGAGCGCTCCGACCAATCGATGGCGAGCACCCGCTCCAGGCTATGCATGGGCGAGCCGCGACGATCGGCATCCGGGGCCGAACACGCCCCGAGCCCAATCGCCAGCAGCAGCCAAACCGAACGCATGCGCGAAACTCTAGCCGCGCCCCGGTTGCACGTTCAGATGCCGCGCAAGGAAACCAGCGGATCGTGCCGCGCCGCGCGCAGGGCAGGGATCGCGGACACCAGACCGCCGGTCACGAAGGCCATGCCGGCGACCTGCACCAGCCACCACGGATCGATCGCGCACGGCACCCGTTCGAGGTTGTAGACATCGATCGGGAACAGATCGATGCCGGTCAGCCAGCGCACCCCTTGGCGCACTTCCTCAAGGTAGACACCGGTGAGGATGCCGCCAATGGTGCCGACGACGACGCCGACCAGGGTGATGACGAGGCCGCAAGCGAGGAACACCATGGTGACGCCGCTCGGGGTGCCGCCCATCGCCGTCAGGATGCCGATGTCGGAGGTCTTCTCGGTCACCATCATCGACAAGGTCGCCAGCATCAGGAACGCCGCGACCACCATGATCACGATCAGCACGATCTGCAGCAGCCCGCGTTGGTGTTCGACCGAGGCCAAGAACATGCCGTTCTTCTCGCGCCAGGTCTCGACCGAGCCATAGGCTGCCTGGTTCTTCTCGACGGCGCGAACGACGGCGCGCTGCAGGCGGTCGGCGGTGGCTTTGAGCTGCGTTTCATCGTGGCAGCGCACGGCGACTTCTTGCACGAAGTCAGGGGCATCGGGAAAGAGCCGCGCGCGCAACGTTGCATCGGCGACGAAGACCGTGTTGCCATCAAAGCCGTTGTGCGCAGTTTTGAAGGCGCCGGCGACGACGAGTTGGATCTGCACTTTCTCCGCCGACTTGTTGCCGTTCGCATCGCTGCGTTGGTTGGCGGTGGTCAAGACGACGCGGTCGCCACGGCGCAGCCCTTCTCGGCGCATGCGGTCGAGACCGATCAGTACGGTGGGCACGCCATCTTCGGTGGCCAGCGTCGGCGTGCTGCCGCGCAGATCCGCTGGGATGTCCGTGTGCGCAACCCAATCCGCAAAGCCAGTCACGGTCGCTTCGGCGATCGGATCGATGCCGAGCACAAACAAGAACGGTTGGTCGCCACCGTGCAACGCACCACGGCCCGGCAGCGGAGTTGGCGGTGGCCGATGGCCAGGCCGCAACAAGAGCCCGTAGTGCAAGAGGCGCGGCGAGCAGCCGGCGACGTTGCCTTCATCGGCGAGCGCGCTGCGCAGCTTCGGCCACGACGTCCAGCTCGGCAAATCACTGACGACGATGTCGGCGCTGGCGGCGTGCACGTGCCGTTCGATGATGTCGATGAAGCCGCTAAACAGCGAGACGACGACGACGAGCGCCCACACACTGATGGTGATGCCAGCCACGCCGAGCAGGTTGATCGGCCGTGTCAGCAGGTAGCGGATGGCGAGAAACAGCCGGTACATCAGGACACCACGACGCCGTCTTGCATGCGCACGATGCGATGGCAGCGCTGCGCCAAGCGCTCGTCGTGCGTCACCAACAAGAACGCCAGCCCGCGTTGTCGCTGGATCTCAAAGATCAGGTCGACCACGCCGCGCGCGGTCGTCGAATCGAGGTTGCCGGTGGGTTCGTCGGCGAGCACGACCTTGGGTTCGGCGAGCAGGGCCCTAGCGATCGCGACGCGTTGCCGTTCGCCACCCGACAACTCGCTGGGACGATGGCGCAGTCGATCGCCGAGGCCGACTTGTTCGAGCAGGGCCGTGGCCGCCGCCTTCGCCTGCTTGCGCTGCCGCCAGAACTGCCACACCGAGGTCGTCATCATGCGCGCGAGCAGCACGTTCTGCAGCGCCGTGAGTTCGGGGATCAGATGGTAGAACTGAAAGACGAAGCCAACGTGACGATGCCGCAGCGCGGCGCGCTGGCCGATCGTCAGATTGTCAACGCGCTGGCCATCGAAGTGCACTTCGCCAGCGGTCGGCGGATCGAGCAAGCCGAGCACGTGCAGCAGCGTCGACTTGCCAGCACCCGACGCCCCCAGCAAGGCCACGGTCTCGCCGGCTTGCACCGACAGATCGATGCCGCGCAGCACCGGGATCTCGTGTTTGGCGAGGCGGTAATGCTTCTTGACGGCGACAGCTTGCAGAACAGGCGAGCTCATTCGTGGGACAGCGCTTCGACGGGGTGCATGCGCGCGGCCTTGCGCGAGGGAATGAAAGCGACGACGAGGGCCAGAACGACGGCCCCGATGGCGACGGTGGCGATCCAGGACGGGGCGAGGCGGCACGGCACTTCGCGCAGGTCGAACAGGCGCCGCGGAAACAGCTCGAGGCCGGTTTGCGCGTGCAGCCAATCGTTGACGTCGTTGAGGGCGAGGGCCGACAAGACGCCAGTGCCGACGCCAAGCAGCGTGCCGACGACCGCGACGGTGAGGCCGCCGAGCAAGAACACCGCTCCGATGCCGCGCGGCGAACCGCCGATGGCGGCGAGGATGCCGATGTCGCGCACCTTCTGCACGACCATCATGTGCAAGGTCGCGTAGATGACGAACGCGGCGACCAGCATCACGACGAACAGCACGAACTGCATCATGCCTTGCTCGTGGGCGACGGCGGACAAGAACACTTGGTTCTGCTCTTCCCAGTCCGCGACGAGGCACGGCGCACTGCCAGGTCGCAGCACTGCCTGCGCGAGCGCTTGCAGCCGTCGCTTGCAGTTGGCCAACTGCGCGCTGGACAGGCCTGCGCGCACGCGCACGGCGACGTCGGTGACGATGTCGATGCTGCTGGGGTCTTTGGCATCCTGGCCGAGCATGCTGCGCAGCGTCGTGATCGGCATCAGCACCATGGTTTCGTCGAAGGTGCGGTGGCCGGTCGCAAAGCAGCCGGCGAACGCGACCCTGGTCGAATGGGTGTGCAGCGTGGCGTTCACTTCGCCGCCTTGGAACGAAGCGCACAGCAGATCGAAGGCCTCCGCTGGTTCGAACCAGCGCATGCGGCGCACGCGCTGCCAGCCGAGCACTACACCTGGCCAATCGCTGCGATGACGAGAGCTATCGGCTTCGGTTGGCATGCCGGCGCGTCGGCGCGCGGTCCACTCCGCATCGTTGGGCAGCAGCATGCGGGCCTTGCGTTCGGGCGCGCGCTCGTCGAACACGGGCGACGGCCAAAAATCAGACGTGTAGAGGCGCGTTAGCTCCTCCGGGCCCCGCACCAACCACTGGCGCAGACCGCTAACGGCCTCTTCTTCGGCTGGCTCGATGCCGAGCATCGTCGCGAAGCCATTCACCGTGTGATCGAAGTCGACCTGCGAACTGGTCTGGTAGCGGTTGTCTTGGCGACCGCGGCGCAAGGGCTGCAGCATGCCGTGATGCCGCAAGCGCGGGGCGGTGGCAACCACATCCTCATCGGTCACCAACGCCGTGCGCAACGCCAAGTAGCTGGTGTCGTGTGGCAGATCGGTCAGCATCAGATCCGTCGCACTGCTGCGCACGTCGTCGCGGATCTGGCCGACGAACCCCGTGAACACACTGTCGACCAGCACGATCGCCCACACCGCGAACATCACGCCGAACACGCCGAGCAGATTGATGCGGCGCGTCAGCAGGTAGCGCAGGGCCAGGAACGGGCTGAACGCGGCGATCACGGCCCCTTCGATTCCTCGCCGGTCGCCTCAAGGCGGCGCAACAGCGGGAACAGCACGACATCGCGGATCGACGAAGCGCCACTGAGCAGCATGCACAGGCGGTCGATGCCGATGCCAAGCCCACCCGCGGGAGGCATGCCGAATTCCAGCGCGGTGACGTAGTCGACGTCGATCTCGCCCGGCGTTTCGTCGTCCTTGTGGGCGACTTGCTCGCGCAGGCGCTGCTCTTGGTCGATCGGGTCGTTCAGTTCACTGAAGGCGTTGCCGATCTCCATGCCGGCGACAAAGAGTTCGAAGCGCTCGGTGACACGCGCATCCTCACGCATGCGTTTGGCGAGCGGGCTGATGGCGACCGGGTAGTCGTGCACGAAGATCGGGCCGAGCAGCGTGTCTTCGACGGTGGCTTCGAAGACGTCGTTGGCGAGCTTGGCGGGTTCGATGCCGTCGACTTTCAGATGCAGCTCGCGGGCGCGCGCGACGCAGCTCGCATGGTCGAACCAATCGACGCCTGGATTCTGCTGGGCGAACAGATCGAGGTAGCGCGCCTTCTGGAACGGCGGCTTCAGGTCGTAGTCGCGTTCGCGGAAGTGCACGACACTCTTACCGACGAGCACCGTTTGCACGAGGTGCGCGAACAGGCCTTCGACGCGCGCCATGATGTCGCGGTAGTCGGCCCACGCCTCGTAACTCTCGAGCATCGTGAACTCGGGGTTGTGGCGCGTGCTGATGCCTTCGTTGCGGAAGACGCGACCGATCTCGAAGACGCGCTCCATGCCGCCGACCAACAAGCGCTTCAGATACAGCTCCGGCGCGATGCGCAGATAGAGCTTCATGTCCAAGGCGTTGTGATGGGTGACGAACGGCCGCGCCGAAGCACCGCCGAAGATCGGTTGCAGGATCGGCGTTTCGACTTCGAGGTAACCCAAGGAGTCGAAGTAGTGCCGTACCTCCCGCACGATCTTGCTGCGCTGCGCGAAGGCCTGCCGCACTTCGGGGTTGGCGAAGAGGTCGACGTAGCGCATGCGGTAGCGCTGTTCGGTGTCGGTCAGGCCGTGCCACTTCTCAGGTGCAGGTCGCAGGGCCTTGCAGGCCAGCGTCACTTCGTTTGCCCACAGAGTTGGTTCGCCCTTCTGCGTGGTGCCGAGTTCGCCAGTGATGCTGACCAGATCGTTGCCTTCGATCAGCTTGCGCTCGGGCCAGAACGTCGGCAGACGATCGCGTTGGAAGGCAACCTGCAGCGCGCCGGTGCGATCGGTCAGGTGTGAAAAACGCAGCTTGCCGAAGTCGCGGATCTGGCCGAGACGACCGGCAATCGTGACGATCTGGCCAGTCCGCGCGGCAAAGTCGGACAGCAGGTCGGCGATCGGTTGCCCCTTGGCAACTCGCGCGGGGTAAGGATCCTGCCCGGCCTGCTGCATCGCAGCCAGCTTCTCAAGTCGGTCGTTGGCGATGCCGTCGGTCAAGGGTTCCTCATGCGGTGAGCCAAAGGGGCGGGATCCTAGGGGGGGTGATGGGCCCAGGAAAGACACGCGTTGCGGAGAGCGCCACGCGCCGGGCAGCGACGGGTGCTTCGCCAGCTAGCTCGGCTTCACGGTGGCGCCAGGCCATTCGATCTCGACGTGGTCGTCCACCGTGCGAACGGCATAGCTGCGCACATTCCATTCGGTGCCGACATCGCACGCTCCCGTGAGCAGATCGAACTCCCAGCAATGCAGGTAGCAGACGACCTTGCCGTGCAACACGGTGCCATCGCACAGCGGGGCACTGGCGTGGGGGCAGGTGTTGTCGATGGCGACCAGTCGCTCGCCGATGCGAAACACTGCGAGCCACGTGTCCTCGATCTTGACCGGCGCTCCGGGGCTGAATTTTAGTGCCGCCAGCGGGCCGACATCGACCCAGCGACTCACCGCGGCAACCTGCGGAAGGCGTAGCGGCGGATGACTCGACCCTGCTCGATGTACTTGCGTTCGAAGTTGGTGGGCGAGAACGCGTGGCCGGCACCCAGTGCCAGCACGCGCGCCTCTTCCTCTTCATCGCGGGCAAAGTCGGTGGCGCTGCCCATGACGCGCGCGACTTGGCCGGCGTAGCCCGCATTGTCGGTGGCGACGTAGCAGTAGCCGGAATCGCGCAGCGCCCGTGCCAACACCGGCAGCACATCGGGTGTGAAGAACCGCCGCCCCGCGTGGCGGCGCTTGGGCCACGGGTCTGGGAAGTAGACGTGCACGGCGGCTAGTTCGCCGTCCTCGACGCGGTCCTGCAGATACAGCTTGCCGTTGTCGACGAGAAACAAGCCGTTTCGACGCCCACTCAGGTGCAGGCGTGCAGCGGCAAGGCTGGCGTAGCCCTGGGCCGCTTCGATGCCGAGCAGGAAGGTGTCGGGCTTGGCTTCGGTGGCAGCGAGCACGAAGGCCCCTTTGCCTGGGCCGATCTCGATTTCGACTTCACGGAAGTCGGCGGGCACCAGTTCGCGCAAGGCGGGCGGGTTCTTGCCGCCGAGCACCAGTCGATCCCCTGGATCTTCATCCGGGTCTTGCACGCGGCTACGGAACGACAGCTTGCCGCCCTGGTGCATGCGCGGGTTGTGGTCGTGGCGGAGCGATTCGGACGGCACCATCGCGGCGGAGCATAGCTCGCGCTGTCGAGGGCTCCAGGCTCGCACCAGATTGCGCGAGTCGCTTACCGGCGCACACCATTGCATCGGTCCCGCCCATGACAGTCCTATTAGGCAATGCGCATCCGTCGCTGCCACCGCTGGGTGATGGTTGGTGCGTTCCCTCACGTCACCGGGGGGCCGCCGTAGACCTCGTGGTAGTCGTGCATCGACGCGGTGATGACTTGGTGGGCTCGCTGCTTGTCGTAGGGTGTGATCGGCAATGGCGTCGTGCCGGGCAGCAACTTGTAGGTCGCGAAGTAGTGGCGCAATCGCTCGACCAGCACTTGGGGCAACTCGACCAAGTCTTCCACTTCGCCCCATACGAAGTCGCCCGCGAGCACGGCCACGATCTTGTCGTCCGCCTCGCCGTTGTCGAGCATCGTCAGGCCGCCGATCACTTTGGCTTTGACCAGGATCTCGCGGGCATTGATCGGACGTTCGCTCAGCACGCAGATGTCGAGTGGGTCACCGTCGCCCTTGCTGGCGCCGGGTGTCAACGTGCCGACGCGCCGTCCACACAGAGTGCGCGGGATGAAGCCATACAGGCTCGGTGGCTGCGAATTCGTGCGCTGCGGGCGATCGACACGCAGGAAGCCGCTGACCTTGTCGATCTCGTACTTCACCAAGTCGAATGGCGTGATCTCGACATAGGCCTGCACGATTTCCGGCGGCTTGGGGCCCGGTGCGATGCCGTGCCAAGGGTGGGGACGCCAAGAGTAGAACGGTTCCGGAAAGGTCATGAGGGTCAGGACGATAGGTGCGACCAGTCGCGGTGCTAGATTTCCTCGCGTGAGCTTTCGGCGAAGGCGCGTTCGGGCGTCGTCGCGTAGTGAACGGCGATGCCAGAACTGCCTGATGTGACGGTGTACTGCGAGCGCATCGAGTCCATGCTGCGCGGCGTCGTGCTGACGGAGCTGCGGCTGCGCAGCTCATTCTTGTTGCGGTCGGTGGAGCCGTCACCGACGGCTCTGCACGGGCAGTCGCTGGTTTTGGTGCGACGTCTTGGCAAGCGTTTGGTGTTCCAGTTCTCGGGGGACCTGTACCTCGTGCTGCATCTGATGATCGCTGGTCGCCTGCACTGGTTTCCGCGCGAGAAGAAGCTGGGCAGCAAGATCGATCTGTGCGCGTTCGACTTCACCACCGGGTCGCTGGTCCTCACCGAAGCGGGTTCCAAACGACGCGCGTCGTTGCACATCGTTCGCGGCGCCGCTGGACTCGCTGAGTTTTCGCGCGGCGGCCTCGAAGTGCATGCCTGTTCGTCGGCGCAGTTCGCCGAGCGCTTGCGCAGCGAGAACCGCACCTGCAAGCGTGCGCTGACCGACCCGACGCTGTTCAGCGGCATCGGCAATGCCTACTCCGACGAGATCCTGCATCGCGCCAAGCTGTCGCCGATCGAGCTGACCTCGCGGCTGGCGGACGGCGACATCGAGCGGCTGCGGCTGGCCGTGCTCTCGACGCTCGATGAGTGGACCGATCGCCTGCGGCAGGAAGTTGGCAGTGGCTTCCCGGCGAAGGTGACCGCGTTTCGGCCCGGCATGGCGGTGCATGGGCGCTACGGCCAACCCTGCCCCGTCTGCAGTTCGCCTGTGCAGCGCATTCGCTACGCGGACAACGAGTGCAACTACTGCGTCGCCTGTCAGTGTGGTGGGCGCTTGCTGGCCGACCGCGGCTTGTCGACTCTGCTCAAGAAGGACTGGCCGAAGACACTCGCCGAACTCGAAGAACGGCGACGGCCGCTGTAGTCGCGCGAGTGCTACGATCGCCGCCACGTGAGTTCTTACGGTGTCTACGACGGGTCCCCGCTCGGCCGCTTCCTGCAGCTCGTGATGCGGACGTTTGCGATTGGCACGTTCTTCGGCGTGCATGTTCGCATGTACTGGGTCGCGGCTTGCTTGGTGCCGCTGCTCTTTCTGCAGTCGCTGTGGCCATTGACCACTGGGCTGGAAGCTCTGGTGCTCGCGGCAATCTGTTCCGTCGGGCTGTTTGTCGTGATCTGGACGCACGAGATGGGCCACATCGCCGCCGGTTGGCGGTACCGCATCCGCAGCGACTTGATCACGCTGTCGCCGCTCGGTGGGGTCGCCCACATGAACGCGGCGGCCAGCACGCCAAAGGAAGAGCTGGTCATCACGTTGGCCGGTCCCGCTGTGCACTTGGTGTGGCTGGCGGTGCTCTGGCCGTTGCAATGGCTGCTGCCGACGCAGGTGCTGGCGATCAGTGGTTGGCGATTCTGCCCGGTGCACTTCACCGTCTGGTACTTGGTGACCTTGAACACCTCGCTGTTCTTGTTCAACCTGCTGCCGATCTTTCCTCTCGATGGTGGGCTGGTGCTGCGCGCGCTGCTGTCGATGCGCGTGCATGCGAATCTCGCGACGATGTGGGCGACGACCGTTGGCGTCATCGGCGGCAGCGTGCTCGCCGTCCTCGGGCTGTTTCGGCCAGGGCTCGAAAGCACGATCGGGGTCGTGCTTGGGTTGTCGTGCATCTCCGCTTCCTTGCAGGAACGGCGCCTGGCGCGGCACGTGCTCGTGTACCGTCAGCACCGCCGGGAGCTGTGGGAGATGGATCCGGACGCGTGGAAACGCGGCGGTGAGCCGTTGGGCACTGCCGCTGCCAAGCCGAGTCGGTTCGCGCGCTGGCGACGGGAACGGGCCGAACGCCAGGCCGCGGCTCGCATCAGCGCCGAGGCTGAACTCAACCGCGAAGTCGATGCGATCCTTGAGCGGGTGCATCAGGTCGGCATGTCGGCGTTGAGCGACCGCGAGAAAGCCGTGCTGAAGCGGGCTTCGCAGCGACGACGCGGCGCGGGCTGAAGTTCGCGGGCCGTCAGCCGCCAAACACACGCAACCACTCGGCTTCACTCTGCGGTGCAAACACGGCATTGCTGCGCCGCGTTTCGCCGAGGCCGGCAAACGGCCGCGGATCGTAGGCGTGGCCGGGGTAAAGCACGGCGTCGTCGGGCACCTTCGCCAGCTTTTGCGTCAAGGACAGATAGAGCTGTCGCGGGTCGCCGCCGGGGAAGTCGGTGCGCCCGCAGCCCTGCAAGAACAACGTGTCGCCAGCGATGAGGCGGTTCTGCACCAAGAAGCACTGTGAGCCGGGCGTGTGGCCGGGCGTGTGAATCAGCGTGATCGGGATCGCGCCCACCATGACGACGTCCCCGCTGTCGTGTTGGGCGAGGTCGGTGTCGCTGCAGCCGGTCACCTGCTTGACCCACGGCACTTCGGCGCGCTGCACGTGGATCTTGCACGGGCACTGCGTCAGCAGTTCGCGCACGCCTTGCAGTTGGTGGCCGAACAGGTCGCCGCCTATGTGATCAGGGTGGTAGTGGGTGGCCAGCGCGCCGACGACGCGCATGCCGTCGCCAGTCGTCAAGCGCACCAGTTCGTCGACGGCGTAGCACGGATCCACGAGCAGGACTTCGTTCGTTTGCCGATCGCCGATGGCGTAGACGAAGTTCGCCATTTGCCCGCCGATCGGGTCGCCGCGCGCGAAGTCGCGACCGGCTAGCCACTGTCGAAAATACAGACGGTTCTCAAGGTCCAAGGGGGGATGCTGCCGATTCATGCGATGGCAAGGATGCTAGAGCAACGTCAGCGAACTGCGAACGATCGAGTCCGGCGAGGGGCTTTGCTGCTGCTCGTTGGCTTGACGGCGTGCTCTGGTCCAGCCACCACGATGGCGCCGCCGGCCCCGCATGGCCCGTGGGCCAACGCGCTGGCGAGTGTGCAGGGTGTCACCTTTGGCGGCGACCCGCACGAGGCCGCGGGCGTGCCGACCGCCGGCAAAGGGCTGCTGCTGGTGGATGAGCAATGGCGCCTGCCGACGAGCAGTTGGCCGCCGGCGCAGCTGCAAGCCCTCGAGCAGTTCGTGCAGAACGGCGGGCGCCTGGTGCTGTTTGGCCATGCGGCGCACTTGGTCGCCGAACTCGGCTTCGAGCCCGAATGGCCCGAGCGTTCGGTGTATCGCTGGGGGTTCGATGCGCGGGCGACTGCGGGCACGCTGCAACTCGGCTTTCAGGTGGTGTCGGGCCGGCTCGACGAACTGTTCGTCGACGTCCCGGTCAGCGCCGTCGGCGAGAACGTGCATTTTGTCGCGGGTGCCACGCCCTGCACGGCGCCGTTGTGTGCATGGTCGATCGGGGCGCCCAAAGTCGGCGAAGTGATCGCTGCTTTGGCGGTGGAACGCGATGGCGCCGTCGATCCGCTCGGGCCACCCGTTCTCGTGCACTGGACCGTTGGCAAAGGGGCGGTGCTGGCGTGTGGTTTGGCGCCGCGCGTCGACCATGAAGACAAGGATGTGCGGGCGGCCGCCGTGGCGTTCGTGCAACGTTGCGCAACGTGGGCGCGCGGTCCGGCCGGCGTCGTCGTGCTGACGGCGAACCCGCGGGAGCCCGAACTCGCGCCGGTGGACCTGCCGCGCATGGCGGCCGTCGTGCCCCACTGGGGCTGGCGCTTGCCGCAGCAAAGCGGGGGCGAAGATCGCACCGTCGACGAACTGACGCAGGAGGCGCTGTTGCCAAGTTGGGCGAGCGGCGCCGACCTCTGTGAAATGCAATTGGTCGGCGACGATGGCGCGCTGCCGTTGACGTGGTCGAGCGGCGATCCCTTGATGCCTGCACCGTCGCTGCAGAGTCGGACCACCGCGAGCCATTGGCAGCGCGAGGCCTTCCTGCAGTTGGCAGCGGAAGCGCATGGGCGCGGCATGGCGGCGTTCGGCAGCTTGGATCCATTGCCGGTCGGCGAGCGCGCCGCGGAACGGTTGGCCACCTTGCGCTTCCTGGCGCGAGAATTGGCCTGTGTGCGGCGCTCGGGCGCGGCTGCCTTCGACGGCTTTGGGGTGCGGCAGTGGTTGCGTGATCCCTCGGGCTTCTCGGTGGCAATGGTCCAGGACTTCCAGCCCGCGGCATGCCTGTATCGCACGGGTGAGTTGTCGCCCGTCTTGGCGGGTGGTGTGCGCGCCTTGGCGGCGGATGATGGGGCGTTGCCGGGGTTGCCGTTCGTTGGTGTCACCGCCCAGTGGCGCGATGGGTTTCCTGCCGATCTGTTTCCGTGTGGCGTGCTCGATGCGCGGGCTCGGACTAACAGTCGCGACGTCGTGGCTGGCGGTGGCAGCTACGGGGACTGGATCGTGGCGCAAGCGAACGACTTTGCGCGGGCGCGCGCTGGCCTGGGGGCGGCGATGTGGTGGTCGCGCCACGACCCGGCCACGTTTGATCGCGACACCGTTGACTACGTGCACGGTGTTAGCCTCGAACCATTGCGCGCGGCGGTTGCCATGCCGCTGGCGGCAACGGGTGCGAATGGTGTGCGCGCGGTGGGAGCGTCGCTGCTCGCCAGTGTGCCTCGTGGGTTTGAAGCACAGGTGAACGCGCCGGCCGCGGTGCACTCACTGCAGAACAACTGGTTCCGCTTGCTCGGCAGCGGCGGTGGGTTGGC
This sequence comes from Planctomycetota bacterium, assembly GCA_947444055.1. Classification (GTDB taxonomy): domain Bacteria; phylum Planctomycetota; class UBA1135; order UBA1135; family UBA2386; genus UBA2386. The sequence continues at coordinate 65,396 of CANEYR010000001.1, read as the reverse complement.
GTTCGACCCTCGGGGGCAGGCTGATTTCGGCAGTGCTGCCGTGCTGCTCAGCGGGGCGTTCCTGCGCACGCGATTGTTCGGCGGGCGTCCTGATGGGGCGGCGCTGCGCGCGGATCGAACCGACTTCCTTGCCGTCGGCCAACGTGGGGCAGGCGGCTATGCCGAAATCGCGCGCGTCGGCGGGGCGGCCGGCAACGAAGCCATGGTGCCAGCCGTGCTGCAGCGCGATGCGGTGCCCAATTGGCCGGCCTCGACGACGCTCGAATGGATGGCCACAGCTGGTTACCACGAGTTCGACCTGACGGTCCGCGGCGTGACGGGACGCGGCGTGTTGACGATTAGCGTCGATGGCATGTTGCTCGCCGCCGTGCCGTTCACGGACACCACGCGCTCGTTGCCAGTTACGGTGCCGGTGCATGCCGCACGGGCGGGACCGCGCAGCCTAGAACTCACGGTGTTGGTCGGCGGCGGGGTGGCCATCGATCGATTGCTGATGCGGCGCGTCGGCGACGTTGGCGTGGAAGCGAACGTGGTGGCGGCGGCCGGCAGTCGAGCCTGCTTGGTCGAGTCGTCCCAATCGAGCTACCACGCCGAGCGCGTCGAGCTCACGACGATCGCCGACTTTCCTGGCTTTGTGCTGCGCAGTCGCTGCGAACGCACCGTGCGCAGCTTGCAGGTGGAACGCGCCTGTGCGTGGCCAGAGTACGGCAGTGTGGCGATGATCACGCCGGGTGACGACGCCGAGGCCATGCGCCTGCCGTTCGTGCTGCGGGCCGCGAATGCGCAGCTGCCGGATGTGATCGTCGCGCCGCTGCAGTTGCAGCGTTACGAGAGCATGCGTTGGGAGCGCGGAGAAGTTGTCTGGCGCAATGCGACGGAGGTCGGTGCGCAGAGTGCGGTGGGGGTGTTGTTCACCGCCCACGGCGATGGCGAGCGCTGGCTGCCGTATGCCCGCGAGATGCTGCTCGCGGTCGTTGACCCAATGCAGCTCGAACTCGGCGACGGTGGCGAAGCGATGGTGAAGAGCGAGATTCCGTTGCCGTGGACGCGGGTCGTCAGCGTGCGCGCGACCGCCACCACGCCGTTCCTCGTGCGGGAACAGGGCCTTTGGCATTGGCGAGGTTCGCAGCCAAATCCAGACGGCGGGCGTTGGTTGCGATTGCACCACGCACCCGGAGACACGGTGTTGGTGGTGGGTGGACCATCGGTGTTGGCCCGCACTCGACCAGGTCCTGGTTCGCTGCGACTCGTGGCGATGCGGGATCCGGAGCCCGGCGCCGTCACCGTTCGCGTCTTGCAGGCCAGTGCGATCGTGCGGCCGAGCGTTGTGATGGCGCGCGACTTTGATGATGTGTTGCTCGATGGCCAGCCGTGGGCGCACTTCGATGGCCGTACGGTCTACGTGCCAAATCGTGTCGGCACGTTCCAAGTCACGACCAAGAGCCACGCGGGTGCGAACGCCCCGCACGTGCGCGCAACCAAAGCGCCGCTGACTCGTTGCTTCTACGATGCCGCCAAGAAGGAGCTGGTGTTGCAGACCGCGGGTGATGCGAGCCGTCCGGCGGAGGTGCCGTGGACGGCGGTGGTGGCCGGACCGCGGCCGACGAGCATCGAGGGCGGCGAACTCGTCGATGACGCCACGCTGCGCTTCCCCGACATCGAAGCGCTGGCGGCGGCGCGACAGGGTGGGGTGTTGATTCGGTTCCGCAACGGCACATGCAAGGTGCGATATGGCGATTGAACGAGGATTGTGGACGACGGTCTGTCTGAGCGTTGGGGCGGCGGCAGTTGCCTTCGCGCTCTGGCCGGCGGCTTGGCCAGCGCCCGCCGGCGGCGGCCGCTTTGATGCCGAAGTGGTCGTGCCAGGGTTGCGGGCCACCGCGGCGGCGGTCGACGCGGCTTGTGCACGCGGCGACACCGAGGCCTTTGCCGCGGTGACGACGAGCGCCCATCGAGGCTTGCTGGACCAACACCTGCATGCGGTCGATCGGCAGCTCGACGCCACGACGTTGCGCGCTCTCGCCGAGACGAGCCAGGTGGATTGGTTTCGTGAACCACCTCTGGCCGGCAGTAGCCGCGGCTTGCGCACCGTGGTCGCGATGCCTCGGCCCAATCGCGATGGCGCGCAGGTGCTCGCCTTCGAATGGGATGGATGGCGCTGGCGACTCGATGGCTCGCACTATGTGGCCGCGGTGCGTGATGCCGCCACCGCCGTCGCCGTGACGGACGCCGTGTTGCGCTCACGCCAGTGACTGGTTGAGACGCAGTGCTTCGCTACGATCGCCGTCCTCGTGACCGCGATTTCCGACGCACCGCCGCCGCTGAGCTTTGTGACGCCGCTCGCGTGGGCACTTGCCCAGCGGGAGCACACGGCTGAGTTGCTGCTGGAGCAGACCCACCTCGAGAAGAAGGCCGCGGCAGCAGCGGTGCAGTTCTTGTTCCGCGTTCCGGTTGCAGCCGACGCCCAGCGCGCGCTTTCTGCTTTGGCGCGCGAGGAGCTGCTGCATTTTGAGCGTTCGGTGCGGCTCTTGACCCAGCGAGGTCTGGCGTTGGTGCCGCAGCCGCCCTCGCCCTACGCCGAGCGGTTGAAAGCGGCGGCGGCGAGCAGGATGCCCGAGCGCCTGGTGGACGAATTGCTAGTGGCCGCCGTCATCGAAGCTCGCTCGCACGAACGGCTCGAGCTGCTGGCGGTCGCGCTGGCGCCAACCGATCCCGAGTTGGCGGGGTTCTACGCGGACTTAGCGGCGGCGGAATCGCGGCATGCACCGTTGTACGTCGAGGTGGCAGCTCAGGTGATGCCGATGGCGGCCGTTGCCGTTCGCCATCGGGCGTTGATTGCGCACGAGGAGACCGTGTTGCGCGCCCTGCCGTTTGCGCACCGCTTGCACAGCGGTCTGCCACGCTAGTCATGGCACCAACTCGGCGACGTTCGCGATGGATCGCGGTGCTGGTGTGCGCGTTGCTCGTCGGAGTTGGCATGGTTCTGGTCGGTGGACCGATCGCGTGGCCGTTTGATGTGGTGCTGAATCTCGGGTCGGTCAACACGCAGCCGGATCTGCGTGCACCCGTCGATGGCCGACGGCGGGTGGTGGTGCTGCAACACGGGTTGTTTCGCACCCCCGCGTCGATGGCGCGTTTGCAGCGAACGCTCGAGGCGCACGGCTATGAGGTGTTGAACCCTGGCTACGCGAGCACTCAGGATCGCATCGAGGCCCACGCCGTTCGGCTACAAACGGCCATCCAGGGCTCCTCCGCGGCGGCGGTCGACGAATGGTGCTTCGTCGGGCATTCGCTGGGCGGGCTGGTGATCCAAGAGTACCTGCGTTCACCAGGGGCCGTGCAACCGCGAGCGGTCGTCTACCTCGGCACCCCACACCGCGGCGCGATGCTCGCCGACCTGCGCAAGCACTGGTTCCTGTATCCGCTCCTGATGGGCACCGCGGCGGCCATGCAGTTGTCGCCCGGCGATGCCTTCCACCGGCAGCGATTGCCGTGGCCTGAGCGAACGGGTGCCATCGTGGGTGACTTGGGTGCAGGCAACGCGGTGATCCCGGGCAACGACGATGGCACCGTCGCAGTGGACGAAGCGACGTTTTCCGGGGCCGTCGCGACTACGCACGTTGCCGCTGGCCACACCAAACTGACGGTCGCTGACGAGGTCCTGCGGCAGGTGCTGCAGTTCTTGCGGCATGGGGGCTTCGCGCCGACCCTTGAGGGGCGGTAGAGTCCGCGCCCGCTCAGTCTGCTTCGCGACATCCGCGGCGCGGCTAGCTGTTGGAGTTTGCATGAAGTCTTGGCAACAAACGGTTTTGCTCGGCGCCGGCTTTGGCGTCGCCTTCCTGCTCGGCCAGGCCGTGCCCAACCTCGCCTCCGCGCAAGGTCGCGGGCCGGTCAATCCACCGACTGCGGCACCGGAAACCGTGCCCCCGGAGACCCAGCCGAAGTTTGTCTACAGCGAGGAGTCTGGGCAATCGGCCAGTGGCAACGGCTTCGTGGCGGTGACCGGCAGCTATGGCATCGGCACGTCGGTGCTCTATCTGCTCGACACCGTCAACCGCCAACTCGCGGTGTACGAGGCGCGCGGTGGCTCCACCGAGCAGAGGCGGGTGGTGCTGGTTGGCGCCCGGCGCATCGACCTCGACCTGCAGCTCCGTGGCTACAACGACCGCAGTGAATACGAATATGAGCAGCTAGAGAACCTGTTCCAAAAGAACGGTCGCAAGGACGCCAAGGACGCGGAGGTCAAGACCGGACTTGAGCCTGGCAGTCCAAGCCGCAAGTAGTGTCGCAAGTAGTGACTACCCAAACGCTGAGTGTGCGGTAAGCTCCTGCGGCTCCCGGGTGGTGCAGACCTCGCTGGTGGCCACCCTTTCTCCCGAGTATCGATCCCTCTCCCCTGGCTCGTCCCTGAGACGCTGAGGTTCGTCCGTGTCCGACAAGAACGAAGATTTCCTCTCCTTTGAGAAGGCCCTGCGCGAACTCAAAATGCGTAGCGAAGAGCTGAAGAAGCTCGTCTCCGAAGGTGAGATCCGTGCCTACCGCGATGGCGACTCGATGAAGTTCCGCCGCGAAGATGTGACGTCGCTGCATTCCAAGGCCGAAGGCGCCACCAAGTTGTCGATGGGCGATGCGCTCGAAGACGACACTGGCATGGTGACCGAGCAGATCTCCGAGGAGGACACGCTGCTGGCTGACGACGACGACGTTGAGTCCAAGCCAACTCGCAATGCGCGCCCCGCGCGCGCCGCGGCCGCCGTGCCAGTTGGTGTCGGCGCGAAGGAACCTGGCTGGGTTACAGCCTGCGCCTTCGTCGGCTTCCTGGTGTTGGTATGGGGATTTGCCGTCACCTACCACATGTCGCAGGAAGGTGATCCGAAGGCACACTTCTGGACCAAGGCCTGGGCGGCCGAAGCCAAGAAGTGATTCGCGGCGGCCGCTTGGCCGCTGCAGGTCACTCCCGCTCGCTCTCGCACTCGCACACCGAGTGCCACCGCTAGAACCCGCTGGCCGGGTTCACGGTCGGCCCGGAGTTGCCGATTGAGTTGTCGCATTCGTCATGTGGCATTCTTGGCGTTCCCTGGCTACGTTCCGCGCCCTTCGCCGCGACCACCGGTCGGTCGTTGTCGAAGGCACATTTGCACTGAACGCGAGGGGCATTCCATGAAGTACACCTTGACGATGGCCGCGTTATTCGCTGCGGCTGCTTGCGTAAGTCCTGAAGCACACCGCCAGGTCGTCGGCGCCAAGAACGCATTGCAGGCGCAAATCGCCGGTATGGCGGACGCGCAGAAGACATTGAGCGCCGAGAACGCGCGGTTGCGGTCTGAGAACCAAGACCTGTCGGTCCGTGCGGCCGACGCGGCTTGGATCGCGGACCAGAAGAAGCGGCTTGAGGGCCTGCTGGCAAAGTATGGCGAAGGCACTCCTTCAGCTGAAAATGGCGTTGAGCTCGTGCGCACGCGCGAGGGCTTTGCCTTCCGCGTCGCCGGCAACATCCTGTTTGCTGCGGGGCAGAACGCGCTGTCCGAACAAGGCAAGCGCACGCTCACGGAACTGGCCGGCCAACTAGCCAGTAGGAAGATTCGGATCGAAGGCCACACCGACGACACGCCGATCCAGCGCAGCCAGTGGGGCACCAACCTGCGGTTGTCCATGGAGCGGGCGATGGTCGTGGCGGACTTCTTTACGACCGCAGGCGGCCTGAAGGCGGATGACGTCAGCGTGGCTGGATACAGCCAATATCGTCCGGCGGTCACCGGCGGCGATGACGCGACTCGGCAGAAGAATCGACGCGTTGAGATCCTGCTGCTCGATTCGTGAAGCTACGAGCGCACGCAGCGATCGGTGGGCGGTCTCGGTCGTACCCAGGGTGTGCACTGACGATGCTGCTTGCCGTCGCCTGCAGCAAGCCGAGTCTCGAGGTGGGGCGCGCTGGCCGCTGCGGATCGCTGCGCGACCTAGTGCTGGTCGAACGACCGGAGACCAGCGCCGCGATGCAGTTGTTCGTCGATCGCTTCGAAGTAACTCGCGCCGATTGGGCGGAGTTCTCGATGACGGCTCGCGCGCGTGAACGCGATTTTGTGGCGGTGGTGCCATTCGATGGCGACCCGACATTGCCGGTGGCTTCGCTCGACCTGCGGCAAGCAAGGGCGTTTGCTGCCTGGCGGTTCCTGCGCTTGCCGCGGCTAGAGGAATGGACACTGGCGGCAGTGGGCGATGGCCGCAGCATCTTTCCGTGGGGCAATTCCGAAGACTGGACACGCGCCAACACCGGTGAACTTGGCCTCGGCCGCACGACGCCGGTGGGCACGTTCGAATCCGGTCGTCGTGGCGGCGGCAACCAACCCTACGACTTGGTTGGCAACGTCAGCGAGTGGACGGAGTCGATCCCCACTTGGTGGTGGGATGGACACCAAGTGGTGGATGGCGTTCGCGGCAGTGCGTTTGATCCGGTGGCAAGCGCGGCAGTTTGTCGGCGCGCCGCTCTGGCCTCGCCAGCCTTGGCGATTTGGCAGGGACCAGGCGGTTTGCTGCCGCTCGATTGGGCAGCCGAAGCCGGCAACGGCTTGGTGCCTCGCGTGGTGGTTGGCTCCGACTTCCAATCACCAATGGGGGAGCTACACGTTGCGATCCCCAGCGGTGAACGGCGCGCACGAACAGGTCTTCGCCTTTGTGCAACGGCGACTGAGTTGGTCTTGGCGCTGCTAGCGGAGCCGTCGGATGCCACCGACGCCGACTTGGTTCACCTGCATCGCTTCGTGTGCCGTGCGCGCCATCGCGAGGTGCTCGTGGCCGCATGGTCTGAGCTCGCCTTGTCGGCGCGCCTCACGATCCGCGGAACCCTTGGTAGATCCTTGCAAAGCGAACTCGGCTTCAGCGACCTACAAGCTGGGCGTTGACGATGACCGATCGCGATTCGTTCTCGTCGCTGCGCGCTCGCATGGAAGCGATCGGGTTTCGCCCGAGCAGCGTGCTGGGGCAGAACTTCCTGCTCGATCCGAGCCTGCATCGGTGGATTGCCGAACGTGCTGCACCCACGAGGCAGGACACCGTGGTGGAGATTGGTGTTGGGCTCGGATTCCTGACGCGCGAGTTGGCGGCGTTGGCTGGCCGGGTGGTGGCCGTTGAGATCGATGCACGGTTGCAGCAATTGGCCCAAGAAGAGCTGGCAGGGGTGGCCAACATCGAATGGGTGCTTGGCGATGGCCTTGGCGGCGAGCGGCGTTCCATGCATCCCGCGATCGCGTCCGCGTCAACGAACACCGCCGACGGCCACCTTCTCGTGGTCGCCAACTTGCCTTACTCGGTTTCCGGCCCACTGCTAGCTGAATTGGTGGCGTTGCCGGTGTTGCCGGCGCGCTGTGTGGTGCTGGTGCAGAAGGAAATGGCGCAGCGAGTTGCCGCGCCTTGTGGCTCGGCCGACTACGGCGGGCTGTCTGCTCTCGTGCAGTCGATGTTCACTGCTCGCAGCGTTCGCGATGTCGGGCCCCAGGTTTTTAGGCCCCGCCCAAAAGTCATGTCGTCGATTCTGGAGCTGCATCGCCGTGAGGGGGCAGCGATGGTGGTCGCGTCTGGCGCGGATCGGCGGAGCTTTGCAGAGTTCGTCCGCCAACTGTTCCAACAGCGTCGCAAGGTGTTGCGGACTACGTTGCCAGCCGCTGCCGCCGTCATCAGGCGAACTGCGGTGGCGTTGTCCGCCGACGATCTCGGGCGTCGAGCCGAGAGTGTCGATCCTGATACCTTGGCCCGCTGGTGGGCTGGTTGTGGCGCGTAGGTCACCGCGTTGCTACCGCGCGAACCGCGCAACCTGCCACCCAGGGGCGCGGTCGGTAAGGCAGCGCTCGGCAACGAGGTGTTGACCGGTGCCCACAACGTGCTACACTTCCCAGTTCCCAATTTCGCAACGTCCCCGGGCACTCAACGACTCGGACACGGGTGGGCCTAGCTTGGCGCCACACCAAAGGGCAATGCGGAGGTTTGGGGCTGATTGAGGTTGGGCCAGGTTGAGTTCGGCGGTGACTTTGTGGTGAGCGGCAATGCCGACACCCATGCCATCGCCGCTTCACGTCCTGGCGGCTGATCCAAGAACGGTTGCCTTGCTCGCCGCCTACCGGTGGTGCGTGAGGTACCTTTGTTGGCTCAGTAGTGGCTGCGAAGCGGTTTTGGGCTCCCCCGTCGAGTTCCGCGACCGGCTGTGGCGCCACCGATCTGTCAGCCCATCGTCATCAAACTCCCGCCTGCATTCCCATGGACCGCTTCGAGGACGCCAAGCTACGCATCAAGGAAGCGACTGACTTGGTCGCGTTGATCGAGAGCTACCTGCCGTTGCGTCCGCGCGGTCGGCTGTTGGTGGCCTTGTGTCCATTCCATGCGGAGAGCTCGGCGTCATTCACGGTCTACCGCGAGGAACAGTTCTTTCGTTGCTACGGCTGTGGCAAGACGGGCGACGTCTTTAGCTGGCTTATGGATCGCGACGGCTTGAGCTTTCGCGAAGCGATGGAACTGCTCGCCGATCGATCCGGGGTTTCGATGGAGGGGGTGTTCCGTGGCGGCGCGCAGCCGGGCCTCAAGGGCCCCGATCCATACGAGGCCCTCGCCGAAGTGTGCGGCTTCTTCGAACGCGCGCTGCTCGCGCCCGACGCCGGCCGGTTGGCGCGCGAGTATCTGGAGCAGCGCGGCCTTAGTGAAGCGATGGGGCCGTGGCGATTGGGGTTCCATCCCGCGGCTGGCGCCTTGTCGCACTTTGTGCAACAGCAGAACCTGCCGCGCGACGTCCTGGAAGCCGCTGGGTTGTTGCGCAATGGCCGTGAGCTGTTCGCGCAGCGCCTGATGTTTCCGATCGAAGACGAGCGCGGCCGCATTGTCGGCTTCGGTGGTCGCATCGTTCCCGGTACGCCCGGCAGTGAAGGCGACGCCGACTACAAGCCGCCCAAGTACTACAACTCGCCGGAATCGCCCTTCTTCAACAAGCGCCGCGTGCTGTTTGGTCTGCATCGGGCCAAGAAGGCCGGGCAGCGGCGCATCGTCGTGATGGAGGGCTACACCGACGTGATCGCCTGCCACCTCGCTGGCTTCACCGGTGCGGTGGCGTCGCTCGGCACGGCGTTCACGGCTGAACACGCGCGCACCGTCGAACGGTATGCAACCGAGGGCTTGGTGCTGATGTTTGACGGCGATCGCGCCGGTGTGCAAGCGGCCGAACGCGCGATGCGCGAACTGATGAACAGCCGCCTGCAAGTCAAGATTGCCTTGATGGGCGACGCCGATGGTTCGGCCAAGGACCCGGCGGATGTCGTCATCCAACGACCGGGTGAGGACATCGAGCTCGTGACGGAGCGGCGGGCTCGCTTTGCCGACGTCATCGAGGGTGCGGAGGACCACCTCGCGGTTTGGTTCCGGCTGCTGCGTCGGCGACTCGACTTGTCGCAGGCGGTCAATGTGGAAGCCGCCGCCCAGGAATGCGCGTCGTTGTTGGCGTTGGTCGAGTCGTCGGTGCGTCAGTCGGCCTTGCTGGAGCAAATGGCTCGTCACTTGGCGGTGCCAGCCCCGACGCTCGAACGCCTGCTGCAAAAGTCGAAACGCCAGCGACCAGCCGCCCGCGATGGCGAGACGGTCACCGCACCCATGGTCGCGGCACCGCTGACGCCCATGCAGCGCGCCGAGAACGAGATTCTGGCTTGCGTGTTGGCGGCGCCGACCTTGCTTGACCGCTTCGACATCGACAGCGCCGGTGAGTTGTCCGCTGAGGTTGCGACCTTGTTGACGATGGCGATCGAAGGGGCGGTGCTGGGCCGTCAGCAGTCGATCGAACTGATGAGCTACATGATGTCGCGGGCGGCTGACCAACCAGCGTTGCAGGAACGGCTCGGCATTGCCTACGCACGTGCCCAAAAAATGCCTGAGCCAGCGGCGGTTCTGACCGGCTTGTTGGCTGGTCGACGTCGCTTGTCGGGTGATGCCTTGCGCCGCGTTTGGCGGCAACAACTGCAAGCAGCCCTCGCCGTTGGCGATCAGCCGCGCGCAGCCGAACTGCAAGACCAACTGCTGTCGCGGCTGCGAGAGGATCGCCCGCGCAAAGACACTTCGTAGTCCACTTCGTAGTCCACTTCGCCCACCCACCCCTTCGAACATTCCCGACTGCATCCCCTGGCCAGCCCTCGCGGGCCACCGAGAGAACCACTGCAATGTCTGCACCGACTGAATTCGACAAGAAGATCAAGGCTCTGATCAAAGCCCATCGCAAGACCGGCTCGATCACGCTCGCGCAGCTCAACGCGGTGCTTCCCGACGACATGTCGTCGCCGGAGAAGATCGAAGCCGCCATTGGCATGATCGAAGAAGCCGGGCTCGATGTCGTTGAGGACGACAAGCAAAAGGGCAAGAAGGCCGGTGCGCGCAAGGATGAAGAGGGCGGCGGCGACGACGGCGGCGCCGACGAGGTCGATCTGGCACCGGATATCGACATCGCTGAGCCGACCGAAGCCGAGCTGGCGGCGCCGATGGTCGACATCACCGAAAAAATCGATGACCCGGTGCGCATGTACCTGACGCAGATGGGCGAGATCCCACTGCTGACGCGCGAAGAGGAGATCTCGCTCGCGCGCAAGATCGAGCTCACGCGCAAGCAGTTCCGCAAGGAGGTGCTGTCGAGTGGCTTTGGCATGAAGAACGCAATCGAGATCCTCGAAGACGTGCTGAAGGGCGAACTCGCGTTCGACCGCACGTTGAAGGTCAACCAGCAGGACCCCGAAGTTGGCAAGGCTGACTTGTCCGACCGCTTGCCCGGCAACATCGCGACGTTGCGGTTGATCTACGAAGCAGCGCGCAAGGACTTCGCGCGGCTGAATGACGAGGGGTCGCCGGTCGAGGAGCACCAGAGCCTGAAGAAGCGCATTTTCTCGCGCCGCCGCAAGGCCGTGACCTTGATCGAAGAGCTCAACTTGCAGGGCAAGAAGGTGCGACCGATGATCGACTTGGTCGAAAGTCGCATCTCGGAAATGAATCGGCTGCAGGCCCGATTGCTGCGCTACCGCGGTGCGCAGCTGCAGAATCCGGATGCAACGGAGACGCGTCGCCGCCTAGTCGAGATGCAGGTCGACGGCCTCGAAAGCGTCGAGCGTTTGCAGAAGCGCCTGCAGTTCTTGCATCAGGCCTACGCCAACTACGAGGACGCCAAACGCAAGCTGTCGTCCGGCAACCTGCGCCTTGTCGTCTCGATCGCGAAGAAGTACCGCAATCGAGGGCTGTCGTTCCTCGACCTCATCCAGGAAGGCAACACCGGCCTGATGAAGGCCGTCGAGAAGTATGAGTACCGTCGGGGCTACAAGTTCTCGACCTACGCGACGTGGTGGATTCGCCAAGCGATCACCCGTTCGATCGCCGACCAGGCGCGCACCATCCGCATTCCGGTGCACATGATCGAGACGATGTCGAAGCTGCGCAATGTCAGCAAGAAGCTGACCCAGCTGAAGGGACGCGAACCTTCCATTGAAGAGGTCGCCGAAGCGGCGCAGGTCTCGGTGGACGAGGCCAAGCGCGTCATGAAGATCAGCAAGCACCCGATCTCACTCGACCGCCCCATCGGCGATTCGGAGGACAGCTATTTCGGCGACTTCATCGAGGATGAGTCGGTCGAATCACCGGTCCAGTCGGCCAGCCGTGAGATGCTGAAAGAACGCATCGAGAGCGTGCTGAGCACCCTGACCTTCCGGGAGCGCGAGATCATCAAGCTCCGGTACGGCATCGGCGACGGCTACACCTACACCCTGGAAGAGGTCGGCCGCATCTTCCGCGTGACCCGCGAACGCGTGCGCCAGATCGAAGCCAAGGCGGTTCGCAAGCTGCAGCACCCGGTGCGCGCCCGTCGGCTGGGAGGCTTCTTCGACAGCGCTGCCGGTGAGATCGGTTGATCCGGCGCCAAGCTTGACCTTGAGCAGGGCCGCGGCGTGGCTAGACTCCTCGGCCCCGCGAGGCGCGGGATCACGTCGGCAAGGACCCCGGTGCATTCACAAGTACAGAAGCTGCTGGAGCTGCAGAAGGTAGACCAAGAGATCTCGTCCCTCACCCGGGACATCGACGCGCTGCCTGCTGAAGAGCAGAAGCGCAAGCGACGGCTTGACGAGCTCGAGCGCACGATGGCAGAACGTCGGGCGCGCCTGCAGAAGACGGATCTCGAAGCGCGTGCTCTCGACAAGGCGGTGCGCGGCAACGACGACGAGATCAAGCGTCTCAACGAACGGCTGAACATCGTTCGCAACAACGCCGAATACCAGGCCACCTTGTTTCAGATCGAAGCGGTGCGCAAGGATCGCGACGTCACCCAAGACGAATGCCTGAAGTTGTTGGAGTCGGTTGATGCGCAGAAGGTGGAGTCCACGGCGGCGGAGGCCGCCCACGCCGAAGAGAAGAAGATCTTCGATGCGTTCCTGGTCGAGGCCGAGGCCTTGCGCCAGTCGCGGGCGGGCGCCATCGCGGCCGTGCGCAATCGCCGCAAAGCGATGACCGAAGGCGTGCCAGCGGATCTGCTGCGTGAGTACGAAGGCCTCTACAAGACCCGCGAACACATCGCGGTTAGCCCAGTGCAGGCCAGCTACTGCCAAGGTTGCTACCACAAGATCACCATGAACGACACCGCGCGCCTGATGGGCCTGTCGGTGGTGGTGCGCTGCGGCAGCTGCCAGCGCATTCTCTATCTCAGCTAACGCCGCGGCCGAGTGCTGCGGCGACCTTCTGCGCAATGGCACGTTCCATCCATCCGATCGTCGTCGGCACCGCGGGTCACATCGATCACGGCAAGAGCAGCTTGGTCAAGGCGCTGACCGGCATCGACCCGGACCGCCTCAAGGAAGAGAAAGAACGTGGTCTGACGATCGACCTTGGCTTTGCGCGGTTGAAGCTCGGAGATGGTCGCTGGCTTGGCCTCGTCGACGTGCCAGGTCACGAACGCTTCGTGCGCAACATGGTGGCCGGCTGCACGGGACTCGACCTTGCCATGTTGGTGGTCGCCGCCGACGACGGGGTCATGCCGCAGACGATCGAACACATCGACATCATCGATCTTCTGCAAGTGCGCGCGGGCTTGATCGTGTTGACCAAGATCGACATGGTCGACCCAGCCCTCGCTGACATGGCACAGGACGAGGTGAAGAAGCAAGTGCGCGGCACTGTGCTGGAGCATGCGGAAGTCGTGCGGGTCAGTTCGGTGACCGGCGAAGGCATCCCAGAGCTCAAGCAGAAGCTGGAGGCGTTGGCTCTCACCGTCGAGCCACGCACAGCGCATGGCCCCTTCCGCATGCCGATCCAGCGCGTGTTCTCGTTGGCGGGCATCGGCACCGTCATCACCGGCATCCCGATGACCGGTTCCGTGCGGCCGGGCAGTGAAATCGAGATCCTGCCGCTCGGGGAACGGGTCAAGGTGCGCGGTATCCATGCCTATGGCGGCAAAGTCGACGAAGCCGTGGCGGGGCACAGCACGGCCTTGTCGGTGCCCGAAGCGAAAGAGTCCGGCGTGCATCGTGGCATGGTCTGTTGTGAGCCCGGCACCTTCAGCTTCGGCGATGCCGTCGATGTCGACCTGACGTTGACGCGGCGATCGAGCCATCTCGAACACCGCGCGCCCATTCGCTTTCACACAGGCACGGTCGAAGTGCGCGGTCAATTGCTGTTGCTCGACCGCGAGACCGCGGGGCCAGGCGATTCGATCGTTGCCCGCGTCGAACTCGATGAAGATGTGTGCTGTGCCAACAACGATCGCTTCTTGCTGCGGTTGCAGAACCCGGCGGTGACGATCGGTGGGGGCAAGGTGCTGCGCTTGTCGCACTCGGGGCGATACCGCCGGAAGGACCTCGGCAACGAACTGGTGGGGCTGCTGGTCGCTGGCGATCGTCCGGAGGCTCGCATCGAACACGAACTGCAACAAGCCGGGCCGGAAGGCATGGCGGTTGATGAGTTGGCGCGTTCGATCGAGGCCAGTGACGCCAAGGTCTTCGATACGGTCGCTGCCATGCCGCACCTGGAACTGCACCAGAAGGCGATGCGGGTGTTCCTGCGCGCGCACGTCGATGCCGGTGAACTGGAGTTGTTGCAGTCGGTCGATCGCATGTTGTCGAAGCGCTCGGCCGCGGCGTCGGTCAAGCGAGCCGCGATCCGCACGACCAAGACGTTGCCGCAGCCACTGATCGAGTGTGTGTTCGATCGCTTGCAGGCGGCCGCTCGCGTGCGCGCGGGCCGCCAAGGACAGGTGTTGTTTCTCGATCGACTGAAGCCGCTGCCGCCGGCCGAGCAGAAGCAATTCGATCGGTTGGTCAGCGAGTGCGAGCAACGTGGTTTCCGCCCGCCGGAGTTGCCCGAGTTGGCCGCGGTGGTGGGCCTCAGTGGGGACGCGCTGCTATCGCTGCTCGACCGTGCGCAAGACGAAGGCAAGGTCGACAAGGTCGGCGACCACTTCTATGGCGCCAGCATCGTTCGGCGGGTCATGCGGGCCATTCGCACCAACTGCTTGCAGCATGCCGAAGTTCTCGACATTCCCTCGCTGCGCGATGGTCTGGATACGAGCCGCAAGTACCTGATCCCATTGCTCGAGTATGTCGACTCACTGGGTCTGACAGTGCTGCGCGGCGGAGTTCGGCGCCTACTGCCATCCTCCGACCTCAATCGAGAGCTCGCACAAGAGGCGTAGGCAAGCTGAGCGCGGCTGCACCCGCCATGCCACGGTGCGTGTGGCGCAACACAAGGCCGTCTCAGTAATCCACCCACGGAGTGTCGATAGCACGGCGTTCCCTGAGCGGAAGGAGATGCCATGAGCGGCGATAGCAAGAACAACGACGATCCTGATTTCCTCGACGACGACTTCGTGATCGATGACATCGCCAACAAGGGCGACGACTTGGACCAGCTGTTCGTCGATCCTGCGGCCGCGGCCAACGCCGCGAAGGCAGCTAACGCCGCGGCTGCTGCCACCAACACGGGCGATGCCGACGACACGTTGTTCACCGACCACACGCAAGGGCTGCATCCGAGCGAGCGATTCAGTGGCGGCGGTGCCTTCGCGGAGAACGGGCCATCGGCGTGGAGCGGCGAAGAGCTGGAACTCGACACGGTGGGCATTTCTGATGCCGAATCGGAAGTGGCCGCGGAAACAACCGCGCCTCCAGAAGCCGAGGTAGTGGAGCCCACCTTGGCCGTCGCGGAAGAGACCTTCGCGAAGGAACTCGATTCGCTTCTGCACAGTGAGGAGGAGTTCGCGCTCGACAGCGAGAAGGAACTCGAACTGGTCGATGGCCCGTCCGCCGACGGCATCAGTGAGGTCGAGCAGTCCGGTCCGTTCGTGCTCGACGACGGCGAGGGCACTTGGCGCGAGGATGCGGAGGCTGTGCCCATCGACAGCGAACAGCCAGAGGCCGACCAGGTGGCCGACGATCTGGTGGAAGCGGCCGCCAACGACGGGTCGGTCTTGGAGCCGGCTCTGGTTACCGACGAGCTGCCAATCGAACCAGGTTGGGAGCCACTGCCGGAGACGAGCGTCGACGAATTGGCCGAGGTGGACGACGTCGCGCGCACAGACGGCGGCGAGGAAGTCGAAGCTGGCGAAGGCGAACTGGTGGGTGCCGGCATTGGCGTCACCGACTTGGCGGCGGTCGAGGGCCACAACCTCTACGCCGCAGAGCCGAGCCTAGTGCGGGGGGGGGCGCGACCCGGCTCTCGACGCTTTGGGCGCATCGCCGCTACCCTGGCTGCGTCGTTGGCTCTCGTCGGCGGGGCGGCTGTTGCCGTGCTGAGACCGGAATGGATCGGCCTGTCACTGGAGCCGCAAGGGGTGCAACAAGTGCAGATCGAACGCCCGCAAGTGCAGGTTGTCGTTGCCTTGCCACCGGCGGTCGCGGTGTCAGCGCCGCAGTTGGTGGCGACGCCAACCAAGCCGCCAACTCCGACGAGCGATCCACAGCCAGAGACGACGCCGTCCCCGAACCCCGTTGTGGTTCAGGTGACAACGTCGACCCCTGACAGTGCCGACCCAACCGCCGTGACTGAGCCGCCAAAGCCGACGCCAGTGGTTGTCGAAGTGCCACCGACGACGACGCCGGTGTTGCCAGAGGCGCCTGCCACGACGCCCGTAGCGACTGCTCCGGAACCCGTCGCACCGTCTGTCTTGCCCAATGCGCCGAACGGCAGTTGGCCCATCGCGAACACGCCAGGGTCGAAGACCAGCAGTCTGGCGCCCACCAACAAGCAACAACCACTGGTCCGTGTCAGTGACAACTTGTTGGTCGGTGAGACGGAGCAGCAAAAGCCAATCGATGTGCGGGCTGTGGAAGGCGTCTTGCCAGGCACGCGCGCCTTCGCGCAGTTGCACAATGGCAATTACTTCATCGGCAGCGTCAAGGTTGCCAGCGCCGATCGCATCACGCTGCGCGTCGACGACGGCGAAGTCACGTTGGCGTCCGCTGAGATCTTGCGGCTGACCCAACTCGGTACCGCCGACTACGACGCCCTGCAGAAGGCGACCTCAGGGTTCGTGCGTCTCACCAACAACAACCGACTCGTCGGCGCCATCCTCAGCGAGATCGCGGATGACCACATCGTGCTCGAGTTTCGCAGCAACCGGGTGATGCTACCGAAATCGGCGATCGGCCAAGTTGTGCAGGGAGTCGACGAGTCCGGCATTCGCCTGGATGTGACCAGCGAAGAGGATCGCTGGGTGCAAACTCTCGCCGAGCGGCAGTTGGGCAGTGGCACCGGGGCCGCCGTCCTCGCGCCGGTTCCGCAGTCGTCGGCGAAACCTCCGGTGTCGGCCAAGGCACCCTCGCCCGCGCCATCGAACGGCCGCCAGCAATGAGCCACGCGGCGGCTATGGTGCCGCCCGTGCATGCTTGTCCAGATTGCGGTAACCACGACATGCGCGTTCGCGTCGTCGATGGCGGTCCTGTGCATGAATGCGGCCTGTGCGGCGCCCGTTTTGGCGAACGCCGTTCCGTCGAAGCCCTTGCGGATGCCGACGAAGCCCGCGGGCGCGGCGTCGCCGCTGCGATCTGGCCGTTGGTGCGAGTGCTCGAGCGTTTGGCTGGACTGTGTGTGCGGACCTCAGGTGCTGGCGACCACGCGGTGCGTACCCTGCCGTTTGTAGAGCTCGGCGCGACGTCGCAGGACTCGCTGGTGCAGTTGGAGAACCTCGCCAAGTCACTGCGCCTGGCCGCTGGGGCGTTGCGCCTGCACTGGATTGTCGAAGTCGAATACCAGCACCACTTGGCCTTCGTGCTCAAGCCGCGTCATGGCGGTGGAGCGGTCCTGGCCTCGATGGTGCGCGATGCCGATCTCGACGTCGACGTGCTGCGACGGCAACTAGAACGGGACATGCGACTGTCGTGGTGGCGGCATGCGGGGCACGGCCTCCCCGGGTAGGCTTCGGCGGCGCGTTCCCCGTTCGTGTCGACCTCAGATGTTGCGATCCCTCTTTGCTTGGTTCGTTCTCCCCTTCGTGCTGGTGGCTCTGCCAGCCCAGCAAGACCTTGAAGCGCGCCTCGACGCGGTGAAGGAGTTCTCGCGCTACTTCAAGAAGTCGAAGGAGGAAGCGCTGATGGTCGAAGCGGTGATGACGTTGAAGGGCAACGAGTGTCGACCTGCGGCCGAAGAGTTGTTCAAGCTGTTGAAGCACCCGTCGGCCGTCGTGCAGCAGGCAGCGCTCACCGTGATCGAGACCTACACGCTGCCGAGCACCTACGAGCCTTGGCTGGCGGAACTGCCGAAGTCGAAGGACAACGAGTTCCTGGCGCTGGTGTTGAAGGTGGTGGGCCGGGCGAAGTTGAAGTCCGCGGTCGATGCGATCGAAGCCGTCGGCAACGATGCGAAGACCTCCTCGGTCGTAAAGTTCGAAGTAGCTCGCGCGCTGCAGGCGATCGGCGAGCCGCCGAAGACGGGCATGCTCGGCAATCTGCTCACGGATCGCGAGCCGCAGGTTCGCATCGCGGCGCTCGACGCCTTGGCGGCGTTGAAGGTCAAGACCCTTGGCAAGGCCGTGACGGGCTTGCTCGACGACCCGGAGTGGCAGGTGCAAACGGCGGCCATCAGTGCGGCTGGTGTGCTGCGCCCGCAAGAAGCGGTGCAGCCGATGATCGACCTGATGCGCAAGAACGGGCGATTGCAGCTCGAGTGCGCCGAAGCGCTGTTTCGCATCACGGGCCTCGACTTTGGGGTCGACCCCGACCGCTGGCAGAAGCAGTGGAACAACCTGATGTCACTCGGTGGTTGGCGCATTCCTACTGACGAAGATCTGGTGAAAGGCGCCGAGGCGCGCAAGAAGAACGACGCGTTCTATGCCGCGTCCAGTCAGGTGACCACGTTCGCCAAGATCAAAACAACGTCGACCAACGTGCTGTTCATCATCGACGTCTCGGGGTCGATGGACGATCTCGTCATCGAGGTCGAGAAGTTTCAGGGCTATCGCGACCGCAAGCGCTTCACGATTGTGCAGACCGAGCTGCTGAACGCGATCGACTCGCTGACCGACAACACCAACTTCGACATCCTGGCGTTCGCGACCGACATCCACACTTGGAAGAAGCGGCTAGTGCCCGCCAACGTTGTCAACAAGGACGCCGCAAAGAGCTACGTGCGCGGCCTGCAGCCAATTGGTGGCAGCGAGTCACAGCAGTTGGCGGCGGCAGGGCTCGGCGGTTCCGCCAACCTTGAGGCTGGCAAGACCAACACCTTGAAGGCGCTGCTCTATGCCTTCGGTGTCGATCCTGACAAGCCGCCGAAGGCCGTGCTCACCGGCTTCGACAAGAACGCCATCAAGAGCCCGCTGGACACCGTCTACTTCCTCAGTGATGGTCGGCCATCGGTGGGCAAGCTGATCGAGACCAACGAGATCCTGAAGGAGGTGCGCAAGCACAACGAGGTCTATCGCATGGTCATCCACGCCATTGCGATTGGCGACTTCACGAAGGAGTTCTTGCAGCAGTTGGCGAACGAGAACGGTGGCGAGTTCGTCGACCTCGGCCGCTGAGCTGCCGCGTCAGGCAACAGGTCCGGCGCCGCGCAACAAGCCGCGCGGCCGCAGCCACAACACGACCGTCGCCGCCAGCAAGCCGCCGAGGCTTGCGACCAACAAGGCTCGCGCCATGCCGTGAGCGGCCTGCACGTGGAAGAGCGCCACATTGATCGCTGCATAGAAGGCCCTAGCGCCGAGTGACAGCGCCGACAGCACCGTGGTGCGTGCCACCGAACCGATGCGGTGGTTGACGAATTCTTGCAGCAACGCTGCATGCATGCCGAACGGCACCTGCTGCACAAAGAACATCGCGACGCCTAGCCACACCAGGGATCGACTGCCGTCGGTGGCGTTCGCGCGTTCCCACGCCATCACGGCAAGCGACGCGGCCAAGACTAGCGGCATGCCCCAGAACAAAGGGCGGCGGCCAAAGCGATCGACGAGCCGAGGCACCAGTGCGCTGAGTGGTGCCGCGGCCAGGTTCATCGCGGCGAACAGCAGGCCGACAAACAGCGGTTGGTGCAGCAGCGGCTCGTGCTCACCAGCCTGCTGTAGGTACGGCTGGTAGTTGTGGAACGGGAAACGCAACAACGCGAACAGCACGATCCAATACGCGAGCAACCACAACACCGCGGGCTTGCTCGCTTCGTGTCCAACTTGCCGCGCAAACACTCGCAAGTGCAGTCGACCTCGCGGTGGCCCACCGGCGAGTTGCAGCGCCGCCACGCTGGCGAGACCACACAGGCAGCACGTGGCGACGATGGTGACGTCCCACGCTTCGCCGTTTGCCCGTGTGCAACTCGCCAGCGCCCCACCCAGCAAGAACGCAGCGCCGGTACCAAGCATGCGCAGCGCACTGAGCCGCGACTCCTCGCGCAAGAACCGATGCTGCTGACCGCGCGCCTGCAACGACTCATACAACAAGGCGGCGGGCGGCCCCGACAACACCGCGTGGCCGAGCCCGAGCAGCACTTCACCAACCAGGAAGCCGGCGTACGTCGGCCACACCAGCAACACCAAGAAGCCGCTGGCCAGCAGCAGCGGCCCCGCTACCAACATCACCTTGGGACCAAAGCGATCGGCCAGCACGCCGGTTGGCACTTCGGCGATGAACATGGCCAGGTAGTAGGCGCCGATGATCTCGCCGTAGTCGCTCTCGCTCATGCCGTGTTGCCGGAAGAACAAGAACAGGAACGGCACACACGCGAAGGGGTACGTCAGCAGCGCGTAGACGCGCAGGCGCACCAGTTGTCGGTCGAGGGAATCGATGGCGCGCACCGTCGCCGAGGGCCGGGCCCAGCACAACCAATTCCGGCTGACTTGCATTCCCTTCGCCGAGAGGCATCCTCAACCGCGACATGAACGCTCGCGCCGACTTTCGCAGCGACACGATGACCGTGCCGACCGCCGCTATGCGCCAAGCCATGGCGACCGCCGTTGTCGGCGACGACGTGTGGGGTGAAGACCCGACCGTGCGCGCGCTGGAAGAGGAAGGGGCCCTTGTGCTCGGCAAGCCGGCCGCGCTCTTTGTGCCATCGGGCACGATGGCCAACCAGATCGCCATCCATGTGCACTGCCGCGCTGGCGACGAACTGATTTGTGAAGAGCGTGCGCACGTCTACTTCCACGAAGGCGGCGGCATCGCGCGTTGGTCGGGAACGCAGGTGCGGCCGTTGGTGGCGCCCAGCGGCTTTCCAACGCCCGACCAAATCGACGCCGCCTTGCGCGCCGACGACCCGCACTACCCGAGGTCGCGCTTGTTGGTGATCGAGAACACCCACAACCAATCCGGCGGGCGAACGGCGGGCGCCGTTCGCGTTGCCGCGATGGCCGCCGTCGCCAAGGCACGTGGCCTCGCGGTGCACTGTGACGGGGCCCGCTTGATGAATGCCGCCATTGCCCTTGCCTGTCCTGCCGCGG
Organism: Planctomycetota bacterium; assembly: GCA_947444055.1. GTDB lineage: Bacteria > Planctomycetota > UBA1135 > UBA1135 > UBA2386 > UBA2386. The sequence continues at coordinate 44,491 of CANEYR010000001.1, read as the reverse complement.
AACTCGTGGCCTCGGTGCACTCGACGACGCTCTGCCTCAGCAAAGGCCTCGGCGCTCCCGTCGGTTCCCTGCTGGCGGGCGACGTCGCCTTCATTCACCAGGCTCGGCGGGCCCGCAAGGCCTTTGGCGGGGGCATGCGCCAAGCCGGCGTGATCGCCGCCGCCGCGCGGCTGGCGTTGCACGAAGGGCCCGCCTTGCTGGCCCACGATCACACGCGCGCCAAGCGCTTGGCCCACGGTCTTGCCGAGTTGCCGTGGGCGCGCATCGACGTAGAAGGCACCGAGACCAACATCGTGATGCTCGACCTCGTCGACGCCGATCCGCTCGCCCTGTTGGCACACCTGACCGCGCACGACGTCTTGGCTGCTAAGGCCGGGCCACTGCGCATTCGTTTTGTGCTGCACCGCGACGTCGACGACGTCGGCGTGCAGCGATGTTTGGCTGCCTGCCGTTCGTTTCAACCCGGCAAGGCGCCCTCTCCCTCCGTTGCGTGAAAGGAACCCCGTGAGCATCTTCAAGGCCTACGACATTCGCGGCACCTACCCGGACCAGATCGACGCCAAGATGGCGTTCGCGATCGGGGCCGCGATGGTGCAGTTCCTCTCGGCCAAACGCCTCGTCGTCGGCCGCGACATGCGAACGATGGCGCCTGAGATCCAAGACGCGGTCATCGACGGCATGTTGTCGATGGGATGCGATGTCATCGACATCGGCCTTGCCAGCACCCCGATGGTCTACTACGGCATCGGCAAGTTGCCCTGCGACGGCGGCCTTGCGGTGACCGCCTCGCACAATGCAAAACAATACATCGGCTTCAAGCTCTGCCGTGCGGAAGCGCGTCCGCTGTCCGGCGACACGGGCATCAAAGAGATTGAAGCGCTCGTCAAGAAGGGCGACTTCAAGTTGGCCGCCAAGAAGGGCAAGCGCGACTTCGTCGACGTCAAGAAGGACTGGGTGCAACACATCACGGGCTTCGCAAAGGGCATTGCGCCGCTGACGGTCTGCGTCGACTACGCCAACGGCATGGGCGCCAACGAGTCGCCGCAGATCTTCAGCAAGATCTCGGGGCTCAAGATCATTCCGCTGTACGAGCAACTCGACGGCACGTTCCCTAACCACGAAGCCAATCCACTGAAGGAATCCAATCTCGACGACTTGCGCGCGTCGGTGAAGAAGAACAAGGCCGCGCTCGGTCTGTCGTTTGATGGCGACGCCGACCGCTGTGCGTTCGTCGATGAAGACGGGCGCACGGTGCACGCCGACCTGATCACGGTGATGCTGGCGCGCGGCATGCTGCAGCGCCATCCGGGCAAAGGCATCATCTACGACCTGCGGTCGTCCAAAGTTTTGCCCGAGGAGATCGTCAAGATGGGTGGGCGGCCGGTCCGCGAACGTGTCGGACACTCGTTCATGAAGGAGACGATGCGCAAGACGGACTGCATCGGTGGCGGCGAGCTGTCGGGGCACTTCTATTTTGCCGAGAACTACTTCACCGATTGCGGGGTGTTGGCGGCGGTGTTGGTGTTGAACCAGTTGAGTGCGGAGAAGAAGACGTTGAAGCAAGCCGCCGATGTGTTGCGCAAGTACCACGGGACGGGCGAGGTCAACTTCAAGGTCGCCGACAAAGCGGCGTTGATGAAGCAGGTCGAGGCGAAGTTTAAAGACAGCAAGATCGATTGGCTCGACGGGGTCACGGTGACCTATCCGAACTGGTGGGTGAACGTGCGGCCGAGCAACACGGAGCCATTTTTGCGGATGTGTTTGGAGGCGGACACGAAGGTGTTGATGGAGCAGAAGCGCGACGAGCTGTTTGCGATTCTTGGGCAGCCGGTCGATCACTGAGCAGGTGGTGCCGCTGACCGTTGCGGGGTTGCAGCGAAGGTGGCATGGCGGCATGGTGTTTGGCCGATGCTCCCGCGCCCCTGCACCCTCGTCACACTGCTCACCGACTTCGGTCTGAGCGACCCGTACGTCGGGGTGATGAAGGGCGCCCTGCTGCGCGCGTCCAGCAAAGTGCAAATCGTCGACATCACCCACGACGTTCCACCGCAGGACATCGAAACCGGGACCTTCTTCACCGGCACCCTGATCCACCGCTTCCCAGCGGGAACGGTTCACCTCGCCGTCGTCGACCCCGGCGTCGGCACGTCGCGACGGCTGCTCGCGGTGGCCGCGCACGACTGCTACTGGCTCGCCCCCGACAACGGCTTGCTCACTCCCGTGCTGGCCGGCAATGCCGCCGTCGACGTGCGCGCCATCGACAGCGAGCAGCTGGGCGTGCAACTCGAACCTCGCACCTTCCATAGCCGCGACCTCCTGGCGCCGGTGGCCGCGTGGCTGGCGGCGGGGCGCTACGGCTTCTCCGCGCTCGGCCCGCGCGTGCTCGACCCGGTGACGGCCAAAGTCGCACCAGAACAAGGTGCCCACATCGTGCACATCGACCGCTTCGGCAACTTGATCAGCACCATCAAGGCCGCCCAGTTCGTGACGGCCAAGGGCGTGCGCATCGCCGGTCGCACCGTGCTTCGCCAGCAAACCTACGGCGACGTGCGCACCGGCGAACTGCTCGCCTACGTTGGCTGCTTCGGGTTGGTGGAAGTTGCGCAGAATGGCGGCCATGCCGCGCGATCGCTCGAAGTGGCACGTGGCGCTCCGATCGAGCTGCTGCTGGCGTAGACTGCTCGGCCCAAACCATGACCACCAGCCCTGAGCAGAAAGTCGTTCGCATCGTCGGCGTGCCCATGGATCTTGGCGCTGGCCGCCGCGGCGTCGACATGGGCCCGTCGGCAATCCGCATCGCTGGCGTTGGCCCTGGCCTGCGTCAGTTGGGGTTTCAGGTCGAAGATGACGGCGATGTCGGCGTGCCGGCCCCAGAGACGCGCGATCCGGGCAGCCCTCAGGCCCGCTACCTGGAGCCGATCTACCACGTCTGCAATCGCCTGCGCCTGCGCGTTCGCCGCTCGCTGGAGATGGGGGAGGTCCCGATCGTGCTGGGCGGCGACCACAGCATCGCGATCGGCACCGTCAGTGGCGTCAGCGAGCACTTCAAGAACCGCGGCCAGAAGATCGGCCTGATCTGGGTCGATGCGCACGCCGACATGAACACTCCAGAGAGCAGTCCAACTGGCAACATCCACGGCATGCCGTTGGCAACGCTGTGCGGCATGGGGCACCCGCGCCTAGTTGAGATGGGTGGATTCTGGCCGAAGGTCGAACGGCAGAACGTCTGCTTGATCGGCATTCGCGACATCGACGAAGTCGAACGCCAGATCGTCAGGAAGTCAGGCATCCACGCCTACACCATGCGCGATGTCGATGAACGCGGCGTGCGCGTGATCATGGAGGAGGCGATTGGCTTCGCCTCGGCGGGGACGGCGGGCTTCCATGTGTCGTTCGACCTCGACGGCATGGACCCGCGCGATGTCCCGGGGACCGGCACGCCGGTGAAGGGCGGGCTCAATTGGCGCGAAGCGAACTTGCTGATGGAGATGATCAGCGACACCGGCCGCATGACGAGCCTGGAGATCACCGAGTTGAATCCCATTCTCGACGTGAAGAACCAATCGGGAGAAGTCGCTGTCGACGTCATTCTGAGCGCGTTCGGCAAGCGCATTCTGTAGGCCCGGGGGCGCCGCGCCGCCCGAGTCGCCATCAGCACCGCGGCCAGGAGGCCGATACCTGTCGGCCGTGGCCGGTAGCAACCTGACGGCGCCCCTTGTTTCCCACTCGGGTGGTCCGTAACCTCCTCGCCCCCAACAGCGAATGTACGCGTCGAGCGCCTCGTGCGACCCGACCCTGACCTCTTCGCCCCTGACGTTCGTTTTGACTACGCGCCGATCCGTCGGCGCGGCATTTAGACCCTAGCCCATGACTGGCACTAGAACCCTCGGTCTCCTCGGCAAGAAGCTCGGGATGACCCAGATCTTTCACACCGATGGCAAGTGCATCCCGGTGACCGTGATCCAAGCCGGACCTTGCAAGGTCCTGACGGTGAAGATGGCGACCGCCGCCGAACACCCGGAGGGTCACCGCACCGCGTCGATCAACAACGGCAAGAAGCGCGGCCGCCACGCTCGCCCTCGTTCGGGCGACGGCTACTACGCGATCCAGCTCGGCTTCCAAGACAAGCCAGCGCGCGTCTGCAGCAAGGCGGAGATCGGCAATGCCAAGAAGGCCGGTCTCGATCACGGCATGCGCTTCGTGCGTGAGTTCCGCCTCGATGCGGCACCCACCCAAAAGGCCGGCGATGAAGTCAACGTCAAGGTGTTCGAGGGCGTCGCGTTCGTCGACGTCACCGGCGTCACCAAGGGCCGTGGCTGGGCTGGCACGATCAAGCGCTGGAAGTTCAGCCGCCAACCAAGCTCGCACGGTAACTCCCTGAACCACCGCACCGCTGGTGGTCTCGGTCGTCAACACTCCATCAGCAGCGGTGTGCCAAAGGGCAAGAAGATGGCAGGTCACTACGGCTGCGAACAAGTGACGATGCAGCGCTTGCCGGTGATCAAGATCGACGCGGCGCGCAACCTCATCTACGTGAAGGGCGCCGTCGCCGGCTTCAGCAACGGCTTCTTGACCATCAAGAAGACCGTCAAGAACGAGCGCGAAGTCGCGTTCAAGCCAGGGCTCGTCGTTCGCGCTGCCGCGGCGAAGGCGATGGCAGCCAAGAGCAAGAAGTGAGTGCCACCGGGCGCCCGCTCACCAGAAACCAGCAAACCAGCAAACTAGCCAACAGCAAACTAGAGGAGTCTTCACATGGCACGTTCCCGTCGTAAGCACGGTGGTCCCCGTCGCGGCACCTTCAAGAAGAAGAAGCTGGGTAAGGGTTACACCGCCAATCGCAAGGAGCCGATCGGCAGTCGGCCGATTCTGCGCATCACTGAGCCGGAAGGCGCTGCCGTCGCAACCCCGGCCGTCGCAACCCCGGCACGAGCCTAGTTCCCTCGCGGTGCTGGCATGACAGCGCCGCTGCGGGCGGTGGGCGGCGCCACCGCGCTGCCAAGCAGCGCCGACGTCGTCGTCGTCGGCGCTGGCGCGGCCGGCTTGATGGCCGCTATCGAGTCGGCGCGGCGTGGTCGCCGCACCGTGCTGCTCGAAAAGAGCCCGCGCCCAGGGCTCAAGATCCTGATCAGCGGCGGTGGGCGCTGCAACCTCACCACCACGAAGAGCGGCACCGACCTGGAAGCCCAGTACGGTAAAGAACGGGGCCGGTTCTTGCGCCATGCGCTGCGTTCGTTCCCGCCGACAGCGTTGCGAACCTTCATCGAGGCGGCGGGAGTGCCGCTGCAGGAAGAGGATCTCGACAAGCTGTTCCCGGTCTCTCAGCGGGCGCGCGATGTGGTCGAGGCCATGCTGGCGCAGGCGGCGATGGCCGGGGTCAGGTTGTGGACGGCGGCTGCCGTGAGCTCCGTGCGCCGTGCGGCGGCGGGCTTCGTGGTTGCCTGCAAGCACGGGGAAATCGCCACCAGCAGCGTGGTGCTGGCGACCGGCGGGCTCAGTTACCCGAAGACCGGGGCGACCGGCGACGGCTACGCATGGTGTCGCTCGCTCGGCCACACCATCACCGCGACCTGGCCGGCGTTGGCGCCGTTGGCGGTCGAGGCGCCGTGGGTGCGCGCGTTGCAGGGCATCGTCGTGCGCGACGTCACCTTGTCGTCGCTTGCTGCCGACGGCCGTCTGCTGTGCACGCGCCAGCGACCGATCCTGTTCACGCACAAGGGACTGTCCGGTCCGGCTCCGATGGACCTGGCTGGTGACATCGAAGAAGCGCGCGGGCGTGGTGTCGTTCGCTTCGACTTCGCCCCGCAGGTTGCCGTCGAGACCTTGCAAACGCAGTGGTTGGCGGCCGCCAGCGCGCATGGCACGCGGCGCGTCGAGTCCTTGCTGCCAGCCCATTTGCCCGAACGCTTGCGCGCCGCGCTCTGTGAGTTGGCCAAGGCCAGCGGCACCTTGGCGAATTGCTCGCGCGAACAACGGCGGGCGCTGCTGGCGTGCGTGAAGGGACTCGACGTGCCGGTGCAGAGAAGCCTCGGCTACGACCATGCCGAGGTCACGCGCGGCGGCGTCACGCTGGCAGAAGTCGATGCCCGCACGATGCAGAGCAAGGTGTGTGCGGGCCTGTTCGTGTGCGGCGAGTTACTCGATGTCGATGGCCCCATCGGCGGCTTCAATTTTCAGGCGGCGTTCGCCACCGGTCGTCTGGCCGGCTTGCATTGTTGATCGCCCATGCTCACCGACACCATCGTCGCGCCGGCTTCCGCACCCGGCAGCAGCGAACGCGCCGTGATCCGTGTATCGGGCCCACGCGCCCTGGCGGTCGCGGCGCAGGTGTTCTCGCCGCCGCTGCCGAGCGTGCGAGCTACGGTCGAGGGTGCCGTGACCGTGCGCGGCATGCCGGTGCCGGCGTTCGCCTTGGTGATGGTGGCGCCGCGATCGTTCACCGGCGAGGACGTGGTGGAACTGCACGTTCCCGGTGGTGCACTGCTGGTGCAGGAAGTGGTGCTCGGACTGTTGCACGATGGCGAAGCCAAGGGCGTGCGCGCCGCGCTGCCTGGGGAATTCACGGCACGGGCGGTGCGCAACGGCCGTCTGCACGGTGGGGAGGCGGAGGGTCTGCTGATGCTGTTGCACGCCGCCGACCAACGCGCCGCGGCGCTCGCCATGCAGTGGTTGCGCGGCGGTGCGGTGGCGAGCGTGGTGGCCGTTCGCAACGAATTGCAAGATGCGCTGGCGCTGCTCGAGGCGGGTCTGGACTTCACCGAGGGTGAGACTGGCGAGGTCGCCGCGGCAACGTGGCGAGAACCGCTGCTCGGCTTGCACACGCGGCTCGTGCACTTGGTCGGCCAGTTGCCGGCCGCGACCCCAGGTGGCGAGGTGTTGTTGCTTGGGCGCGCCAATGCGGGCAAGTCGTCGCTGGCCAACGCCCTCGCCGGTCGCGAGGTGGCTTTGGTCGACGCCGTTGCAGGCACGACGCGCGACCTGTTGCGGGTCGAGCTGCCCGATGGCGGTGTGCTCTGGGATGCGCCCGGGGACCTTGAGTTGCCAAGCGAATGGGACGCCGCCGCGCTGCGCCTGCGTGAACGGCTGGCCGGCGCGGCGATGGCGTTGCTGCTGGTGTTGGATGCGCAGGATGCGCGGTTGCCAACGCTGGCGACCACGACCGTGGCGCCGTGGTTGGCGGTCGTGTGGACGAAGTGCGAGGCCCGCACGCCGCCCGCGTTGCCGGCCGAAGTCGTGACCGCGCTGCCGGCTGGCCTGCCCGTGTTCGCCACGAGTTCACACCTTGGCAGCGGCATCCCCGAGTTGCGGTCCTGGCTGGCTCGAACGGCTCGCGCCGGGGTCGTCGATGCCGGGGCCCCTCTGCGGGTGGCGTTGGCTACTGCCACCGCGGCCGTGGCCCGGGCGATTGAGCTGGAAGCGGGGCCCGAAGTGCGTGCGATCGAACTGCAGACGGCACTGCGTGCTATCGATGGCATCGCCGGTGAGCATTCGCCGGAACACTTGCTCGACCGCATCTACAGCCGCTTCTGTCTCGGCAAGTAGCCACAAGGCTCGCGGCGGGAGATCGGCGCTCTGAGCTGACGAATGCAGCATCTTCCATCGCCTGCGCCTTTGACACACAAGACGTTGGGGCAGTATGGTCCCGCCGTCTGCAAGGTTGGGATCGTCCGGGGTCAGCCGGACTTTCCTCCCTCCGAGTCCCTGCCTCGGTGCGCCGTGTGTCGCGGCGCATTGGGGTGCAGTGAGCTGCCATGCGCTGTCCGTACTGCAAGACCGACAACGATCGCGTCATCGATTCGCGCGCCAGCGCGGATGGTTTTGCGATTCGTCGTCGACGCGTTTGTGCCGACTGTGGCCGACGCTACACGACCTATGAACGGGTCGAGACAGCTCCGTTGCGCGTGGTGAAGAAGGACGGCGAACGAGTCGCGTTCGATCGTTTGAAGGTACTCGGTGGCATGTTGCGGGCGTGCGAGAAGCGACCGGTGTCTCTCGAACAACTCGAGGTGATCTCGGACCGCATCGAACGCCAGTGCATGGAAGCCTTCGACAAAGAGGTGCCGAGCAAGGTGATCGGCAACCTCATCATGCAGGAGCTACGGTTGCTCGATCAGGTGGCGTACGTTCGATTCGCGTCGGTCTACCGCGAGTTCAAGGACGTGTCGCAGTTCCTCGACGAGTTGAAGCCGATGCTCGAGAAGAGGCGGGAGGGCGGTCATGAAACGGCGAGCGGAACATCTGGTTCTTAAGCGCGACGGGCGCCGAGAGTTCTTGCGGGCGACGAAACTCGCGCGCTCCATTCACCTGGCCCTGTTCAGCGTCGGCGTCGACGAGGATTGGCGCGCACTGGAGCTTGCCAACGTGGTGCTGCAGGCGTTGCGCCAAAAGCAGCGAATGGCTGGTGAGGTGACGACGAGCAGCAACACCGTGCTGACGATGCTGACGACCAGCGACCTCTCCGATGCGGTGCAGCACGTGTTGGTGGTGACGGGGCAACCGACGGCCGCGGTCTCGTTTGGTGCCGTCGCGGCGGAACGGTCACGTCGACGCCAGTCGTTGGCGACGATGTCGCGCAGTCCGGGGCTCGGGTTGGTGTCGTCGTCCCTGGCCGAGTCGTCCCTGGCAGCATCGTCCCTGGCAGCCCGTGAACGGCGCCTCACACGGGAGTGATTGCATGCGTCTCAAACGCCTCGTCGCGCGTGGCTTCAAGTCCTTCGCCGACCGCACCGAGTTCGAGTTCGATTCGCGGCTGACGGGCATCATCGGGCCCAACGGCTGTGGCAAGTCCAACGTCGTCGATGCCATCAAGTGGGTGCTCGGCGACCAACGCGCCAAAAGTCTGCGCGGCACCGAGATGACCGACGTCATCTTCAAGGGTGCCGAAGGCCGCGACGCGATGGGCATGGCCGAGGTGACGATCACGTTCGAGGATCCGGAGGGCCGACTCGATGGTCGTACGGAGATCGACATCTCGCGACGGCTGACGCTCGACAAAGAATCGACCTACCTGCTGAACGGCCAGGACGTGCGCCTCAAGGACGTGCGCGACGTTCTGCTCGACACCGGGCTTGGCACCGGCGGCTACTCGGTGATGGAGCAGGGCCGCATCGATGCGGTGCTGTCGGCCAATCCAGAAGCGCGCCGGGCGATCTTCGAGGAAGCCGCCGGCGTGTCGCGCTTCAAGCTGCAGAAAAAGGAAGCGCTGCGCAAGCTCGAACGCACCGACCAGAATCTGGCGCGCGTCACCGACCTGCTTGAAGAACGCTCGCGGCGCATCCGCAGTCTGCGCATTCAGGCGGGCAAGGCCCGGCGGTTCCAAGAGCTGCAAGGTGCGTTGCGCGACCTGCGTTCGGCCTTGGCCGTGATCGATGGCCAGGCGCTGCGCACGGAAATGGCAGCCCACGTGGCTCGACTCGACGAACTGCAAGTCGAATTGGCCGCGGCCGAGGATGGACGCGATGCCGAAAGCGAGCGCTTGGCGGTCGCCGACGAAGCGATCACCACGGCAGCCAAGGCTCTGGCCGTGGTGCAAGATGAACTGCGCGCCTGCCAAGGCGAGTTGCTGACGCACCGAGAACGCGCCGCCGCCCAGAAGAACCGCGCTGCCGATCGACTGGCCGAGATCGAACGAGGCCAGCAACGCACGCAAGGATTGGTCGATCAGCGCGACGAGCGCGCCATGTCGCTGGCCATCGCCCGCGACGAACTCGTGCAGAAGGAGAGCGAGCTGATCGAACTGCACCGAGCCCTGGAGGCCCAACGGCTCGCGACGCAGCAGGCGTTGACGACGCTGCGTACGCTGCAACGCGAACGCGAAGTGGTGCGTGAGCGCCAACTAGAATTGCTGCATGCGCGAACTCGGGCCCGCAACCTCAGTGCGGACGCCACCGCCAAGCTCGGGGCGGCCCGTGCCCGCGAACAACGACTGGGCGAACGCCAAGGCGTGCTCGCAGCCGAACAGTCGCGCATCGATGGGGAAGTCGGCACGTGGCGGGCAGAGCAATCGGATCTCGGCACGCGCGAACGCATCCTCAACGAGCGCGAGGCCACAGCCCTGCAGGATCTCGAAGGCGCTGACAGCGCTGCGGCCGAGCTCGCTGGGCAAGAGTCGGCGCTGCGCCGCGAACTCAACGAAGTCGAGGGTCGTCGCCAAGCCTTGCTCGGCATGGAAGCCCACATGGAAGGCTTCGACCAAGGCCCGCGCCACATCCTGCTGACCAAGCCCGCGGGTTTGCGTGGGCGGTTGCTCGACCTGATCGAAATCGACGTGCAGCACGGTGCGGCGCTCGAAGCGGCGCTCGGCCCGTATGTGCAAGCGCTGGTCGTTGACACGCGCGAACACGCGGCGGCGATGGTGCGCGAGTTGGCGGAGAAGCGACTCGGGCGCGTGCTGCTGCTCGTCGAAGAAGCCTTCGGCGAAGCGCCGCCATGTGGCTCGTCGTCGTCGTTGTTGAGACCGCCGAGCGGCGTCAACTACTTGACCGACTTGGTTCGGCACGTCGTCAACGAGGCCGTGCTTCAAGAGGCCTCGGTCCAAGAGGCCATGGCGCCGAAGGCCGGAGTCGACGATGCGTCGAGTAAGAAGCTGCTTGGCTGGCTGTTGCGCGGGGTCGTCTTCGGCGACTTCGACATCGCCGACTCCGCGCGTGCTGACCTTTGCTTCGTGACGCCGGATGGCACCTTGGTGTGCGGCCCGCGCATGGAAGGCGGGGCAGCGGCGGAAGGCCATGCGGGACTCGTTGTGCGGCGTTCGCAGATCCACGACCTCGGTCTGACGGCTGCCAGCGTGCAGCAACGTCTGCAGGCTCTCGAAGTCGGCAAGGAACAAGCCACTGGCCGCGTCGATCGATTGAAGCGCGAGCTGAAGGCGATCGGCGATGGCTTGACGACGGTGCGTCGCATGGCCCAAGCGGCGCATGCGCAAGAATCGCGGCTGCTGGCGCGAGCTCAGGACATCACGCGAGAACGCGACGAGCTGGCGAGCGAAGCGGACGAGTTGTCGTTCACCCGCTGCGGTGCGTTAGCGCGACTGAGCACGGCGTTGTTCGATCAGTTCCTGCTGACCCGACGCGAGCGTGCAGCTGGCGACGACGAGCAGTGCTTCGGCCAGCGCATCGGCGATGCCGAGAAAGAGGGGCAGAGCCAACAACGTGCCGAACAGGATCTGCGCATTCGCCAAGTGCAAACGGGCGAAGTGCGCGAAGGGCTGACGCGGTCGATCCGCATGCACGAGGAAGCGGTGCGCGACTTTGAGCGCGCCCTGCAAGAACTTGCCGATCGCCAGCAGGACGCCGAGGACGATCGCAAAAAGGCGCTGTCGGAGCACGAACGCTTGTCGGAGTTAGCGGTCGTTCTCGACGATCGTTTGGCCGAGCTGGAAGGGCACAAGCGCGACGCCGTGGCCGCGGTCGAGGCGTCGCGAGGTGAGCGTCAGAAGATCCAGCAGGGCTTACAGGTCTGGGAGCAGCGCCGCAGCACCGCGAGTGAGGCGTTGACGCAGACGCGGTTGGCGCGCGGTGAAGTCGAACACCGCTTCTTGCGTCTGGAAGACCGACTGCGCGAGGACACCGGCGTTGAGCTGCGACGCTGTCTTGGCGAGGTCATCGGCATCGGCATCGAGGACCAGAGTCGCTACCAAGGTCCCATCGCACCCGCCGACCTTGGGGAGCAGTTGCAGGGTCCGCCGTTGCCGCCCGACGTCGTGCAAGCGTGGTATGGCTTGCAGCGACTGTGGCTGTCGCCTGAGTTCGACATCGAGTCGGCGCGCAAGGAAGTGCAGGTCCTGCAGAGCCAGAAGGAACGGCTCGGTGCCGTCAATCTCGACGCCGTCAAAGAACTTGATGCCGAGGAAGGGCAGTTCGGCACGTTGGAGCATGAAGTCGCGGACCTCAAAGAGGCTCGGCGTTCCCTGATGGAAACGCTGAAGAAGCTCGAAGCCGAATCGAAGACGCTCTTCGAGCAGACGTTTCACGAGGCGCGGAAGAACTTCCAAGAGATCTTCCGCAAGCTGTTCCAAGGTGGCAAAGCGGACATGTTCTTGTCCAACACCGAGGAAGACCTGCTCGAGGCCGGCATCGAAATCGTGGCGCAGCCGCCAGGCAAGCAGCTGCAGTCGATCAACCTGCTGTCCGGTGGCGAACGTTCACTGACCGCGGTGGCGATCTTGTTCGCGTTGTTCAAGGTGCGCCCGAGCCCCTTCTGCATCCTCGACGAAGTGGACGCCGCCCTGGACGAGGTGAACGTGGAGCGCTTTCTGCGGGTGTTGCGTGACTTCACGGCGCAGACGCAGTTCTGCATCGTGACCCACCACAAGCGCACGATGGCCGATTGCCAGGTGCTCTACGGCATCACGATGCAGCGGCGCGGCGTCAGTTCGCGCATCGCCGTGTCGCTGCAAGAAATCGACAGCTTCCAGGAAGGGGCGCCGGTCGGTGCCGCGGCCGGGTTGTCGGCAGGCAAGCCCGACCCAGCCAGGAAACATCGCGTTGCCGGCGAAGAAGCGGTTGGCTTCGGCTGATCCGCGAAGTGGCCAGCTGGCCATTGCGCGGGCGACCAGACGCGATCGCGAGTCGTCAGTTGCGCGGTGCCAAGTGCACACGCTCACCCGGCAGTTCGGTGCCGATCGCGGTGACGAGCACTTCGTAACCCCATTCTTCGCGCTGGGGATCGCGCCAGAGTCGTTCGGGCACTCGGACCACGGTCGGCGAGATGCTGAGGATGGTCGTCGCGCCGAGCAAGGACGAGTCGGCGCGTTGCACCTGCAAGGTCGTCGCCGTTTGCAGGCGAGTGCGCATCGTGTCGGGGACGTAGGCGCGAATGCGGCGCGGGGTCGGATCGACGATCGTGGCGATGGTGCGGCCGGCCGTCGCCCACTCACCGCTCTTCACGTCGAGCGAGGCGATGTGGCCACTGATCGGGGCGCGCAGGTCGAGCGCTTGCGCATCGAGGGCCAGCCGTTCGATCTGCGCTTCCTGCTGCTTGAGTCGCCAACGCAGAGGCGCCATGGCGGTGTCGAGCGGCACGTCGGTGGCCTGACCGGGAGCGAACTCGGTTAGACGTTGCCGCGCCGTGGCAATGCTCGCACGGTGTTCGTCGTAGAGCGCTTCCAGCTCTTGAATGCGCTTCTTCAGGGCATCGCGGTCGGTACGCACACGCACCAACTCGGGCTCGCCGATCATGCCTTGCGTGGCGAGCGTCGTCAGGCGTTCCGTTTCGACGGCGGCACCCTGCCAACGGATGCGCGCTTCTTCGAGGTCCGCGCGCGTCGACAGCGCCCCGAGTTGGGCTGTCTCGACGCCAGTTGCGAGGCGGCGGTGTTCGACTCCGGCGTCCAGATTGTGCTCGGTGCTCGCCGCCTTGGCTTCGCGATCCAGGTCACTCTGCACGCGCGTCATATCCGCGCGCAGTCGTTCGAGTTCGTAGCTGGCCTGGGTTAGCCGCAGGCGCAAATCGCGGTCGTCGAGACGCGCGATCACTTGGTCGGCAACGACAGGTTGATGCAACTGCACCGACACCATGGCGACGCGGCCTTCCACCGGCGCGAGTACGATGCTGTTCGTGGTGTCGACAATGCCAGGAACGCGTTGGGCAGACGGGGTCACTTCAGCCAGCTTGACGAGGGCGACGAGGGCGAGCAACCAGACAGCGATTGGCAGAGCCTTCTTGGCGCGGCGGCTAGATCGAATCAGGAGCCCGGCTCGCCGCTGACTTGGTTGCCAGACCGCCATCTAGACTTCCTCGTGTTCGTTCTGCGCGAACAGACTGACGCTGAGTGCCCCGGGGATCGCGCGCAAGTCGGTCACCAGCGCTTGGTGCGCGTTCGGGTCGTGCAGATGCAGTTGGTAGGAGAAGTCCATGGCGCCCTCGTGCCGCGAATCGCGCAGACTGACCAAGGCGAAGTGGCGGCAATAGTGGCGCAGCACCTCCCGCAGCTGTGGATCCTGTTCGCCCTGGGCCGGCATCGAGAACTGCAGCACGCCGTCGTGGTCGAGGCGGTTGCCAAAGCTGATCCCAAACAAGTAGATCGCGACCAACAGCGTGAAGCCGGTGCCGAAGACCGCCAGTTGCGTGTTTTGCACGCCCACGGTGATGCCGATCGCCACCGACAAAAACAGAAACACGGTGTCGCGACTGTCCTTGATCGGCGTGCGGAAGCGGATCAAGGCCAACGCCCCAAACAGGCCGAACGCGCGCGCCAGACTGTCGCCGATCGCGATCATCACGATGGTCACGATCAGCGGCAGGATGACCAGCGACTGCACGAACGAACGCGAGTAGCTGGTGCCGTGGTGTGTGCGCACGTAGACCCACGCCAGCGGTTTGCTCAGCACGAAGGCGAGCAAGAAGTGAAAGCACAACACCGACAACGAGGGCAGCGAGGCCGTCAGATCAGCGAAGGCACGGGAGAAGTCCGGCATCGAGAAGACTCAGAGGGAAGCTGTCCGGCGTGCCGCGAGGGCATCCAGGGCGTTGCAGTACTTCGAAAAGGAACGGCGGCGCAAGTCGCACACGCGCATGGTCTCGACCATCCACGGTGGGCAGCGGTCGGTGAACTTCAGTTCGAGGATGACGCCACTGGTCGGGACGGTGACGAAGCCTGGGTCATTCACTCGAACGATCGGTTCGTGCTCGGGCAACACACACAAGCGTCGATCGATGGTGACGCGCACTTCTTGGTCTTCGAGCCCGACGTACGCTTGCCGCTGGTAGCGCACGGTGGCGCACGGGGTCGCCCGCCGCAGGTGCAAGAGGCGTGAGAACTCGGCCAACGCGGCGAGCTGGCGTGGCGAGGCATTCGGCAGCTTGACCAGCTCGGCGTCGCCGGCGAGGACAGCCGCCAACAACTGGCGCGGAATGGCCACGCGCAGCTTCTGCACGACCCGGTCGTGCCGCCGCTTTACCTCCAGGAACACCGGTGCCGTTGGCTTGTCTTCGTAGGCGCGAACTCGCAGTTTGTAGCGCGACGCCATGCCCTCGACGGTCTCCCGATAGAGCGAGCGACGGTCATCGTCGAGGTACAGGCTGGCGATGCTGTAGGAGTGATCCGGTCGCTTGGCGGCGTGCTGGTCCGGCGCCACGTAGGGCATGACGCGGCGCAAGACGTGCCCCGCCACGCTCTCGGGCACGACGAACTTGCACTCGTGGCGGTTGCGGTAGGTCACGGCAGCGTCGAAGCAGAGGTCCTGTTCACGGGCAAATCGTGACTTCGATGGCGCGCGTGCTGTCCCAGCCGCTGGCACCGAGGCCGAACGTCTGCGCAAACAGGCGGATGCCTGCGATGCCCGGAGCGACTGGCACGGCAAAGGTCCAGCTGCCGGCCCCCGTGCCGTCGAGGACGATGGTTGCTGGCAACACCACGGTGAGAGGCGACAGCAACAGCACATCGTCACCGATGCCGAGACCCGTGAGATTGATGTGGTCGCCGCCGAGCGCCAACGCGCCAACGCCGACACCACCGAGCGGGCCGCTGGTCACTCCGTACTGGATCGTCGTGCCCACTTGCAGCGTACCGGTGGCGGCGAGGTCGATGCCGTGCACACTGGCGAGCGTGGCGCCATAGGTGCGCTGGCCACACCCAGCCAGTTCGTTGCGCGTTTGGTGGGTGGGTTGCGGGAAGGTGACCCACGGCGAGGCGCCGTCGTTCAAGCGTCCGGTCGAGACGTCGGCGCTCTGCGGGCCGTACTGATAGACCTCGTGCAAGGCCAGCCCGGTCGAGTCATAGAAAGCGACGAATTCGCCGGTGGTCGACAACTTGAAGTTCGCATGCAGAGGGCCCTGCGTGCCGTCTTCGTCGCACCACACGCGCAGCACGCCGTTGGGGCCGATGGTGGTGCCGACCGGGAACTGGTACTTCAGCACGACCAGGCTGTCAGAGAGCCACTTGCCGCTGATGTCGACGGTGATGTTGCTGGTGTTGTAGAGCTCGACCCAGTCCTCGTGCTGCAGCAGTTCGTCGACGGCGCCAGTGATGTTCTGCGCGACGATCTCGTTGATGACCACCGGCGAACTGACGACCGGCCAATCGATCTGAACCTTGGGGCAGTAGCGTTCGCATTCCGCGGTGTACGGCAGGTAACTGGTGCCGCCGGCGGCGGCGACCGCTTCGGCGTAGTAGTCGACCAAGGCACCAGGTTGCTGGCCTGCGATCGCAACACCCCAGGTGCCGTCGGCAGCCGCGCCGTCGCCGTGCAAACCGTCATCGAACATCGGGGCCTTCTGGAACTCACCGAGGCGGCGCCAGTAGAGGTTGGCCGCCGTCGCTTGGGCGGAAGCCTGGACGGTGAATTGGATCGCTTGGTTCGTCGTCGGCACCGTCGGCGAATGCGCCAAGTTGCTCAACGTTGCGCGCGGCACGTTGATGTAGGCGTCCGCGTTCATGAAGTTGTAGCGCGTCTGCACGAACGGTACGAGGCCAAGCAGCGTGACGCCGCTGGCGGTGACGGTGCTGTTCAAGTTGCTCGTGAACAGCGCCGTCGAATAGATCTTCTTGGTGTCGGCCGTGACGTGCGGCGTCAGCATCGCGTACCACTGTTGGATCAACGGCGTCAGGTGCGTTGGATTCAGTGTGTTGTCGATGATCGCCCGCTGATGCCACTTGTACCGGTTCAGCCAGTCGGGGAAGATCAGGGTCTTGGTGAAGCCGGGGCGGAACGCATTCGTCACCTGCGTGTTCGTCGGCACCATCAGAGAACCAGCCCACGACTCATTGAGGTCGAACGGGAACGTCGAGCCGTCACCGTGCACGTCGTCGATGTAGAGGTAGTGGTCCTTGCCGCTGGACAGGTAGCTATCGGTGTTCTGGCAAGCGACCATCACCGCGGCGTAGCGGTAGAACGAGTCGACGTTGAAGACGTTCGTCAGGGTCGTTTGTGGCGTCGCCACGGTCATGGCGCCGAGCGTCGTGCACATGGTCATCAAGTCGATCCCGTCACCTTGCTTCGCCTGATACGCCTGCAGGTAGGACGAGGCGACGTTGGGGCTCAGGACCGTGTAGCAACAGCGGCCATTGCTGAAGCTGCCCGACGTTGGGAAGCAGCGGTAGCGGTTGCCGTCGTTGGACCGGAACCACTGCTTGAACATGTCCTTGTTTGGCTGCTCGACGTTGATGTAGACGCCCCAGTAGGTGCCGTTCAGGTGCAGGCGGATCCAGTTGGCGCGTGGGGCCACACCGTGTCGCCGCATTACGTAGTAGGTCAGCGGCTCCCGCATGAAGGTCGGGTCGTGGAAGCCGTTGTTGAAGTTGAAGTGGGTGACGCCGTTCACGTCCTGCCCTTGCACCAGCCAATCGGTCTCGATGTTGAAGCTCTTCTTCTCCCAACCCTGGTTTGGCGACACCGGCAACTGGGTGTACGAGGTGTTGCCGCGAAAGCGCACGCCGACGTTGGGGTAGGTGATGCCGTCGATGGTCAGGTTCGACGCGATGTTGATCTCGGGCCCGTAGTTGGTCGTCAATTGGGACCACCACGTTGGTTGGGCGAAGGTCAGATAGACGTCCTTCACCGTTCCCATGTCATAGAGATCGGCAACCTGGGCCGGTAACGAGGACACTACGGCCGCTAAGGCGGCGACAAAGGCGCGCAAGATCATGGGCGAGTTCGCGAAGGTCGGGGGGCAAGCCGACGTGAAGACAAGGAGAAGATAACGCGAACGCTTCGACAAGGCCCACGACGTGGGCGAACTTGGTGGTCGACCGCGATCGGTGCCTTCACGGTAGGCGGGGGCTTCCGTTGCCAACGAGACGCAGGCACACTGCCGCGCCATGCTGCGTTCCACTGCCGCGTGCGCGCTCCTGTTGACCGCCTGCGTGGGTGGCCCGCGGCCACCGGCCGGACAGCTGCCTCGCATCGCCGAGGACTTGGTGCCCTACATCGAGCGGCAATTGCGAGAACAGGGCATTCCGGGGGCGTGCATCGCCGTCTTGCAAGTGCAAGGACCTGCCGTGCGCCAATGGCAACAAGGGTTCGGGGTCTGGCGGCCGCCAGCCCCTGGCGCGCCGACGGGGCAGCCGGCGGACAACGCCATGCCGGCGGACGCGGTGCACCGGGTGGCGTCGATCAGCAAGCTGTTTGCGGACACCGCCGCCATGGTCTTAGTCGAGCGTGGCCTGCTTGACCTCGACGCGCCCGTTCGCCGGTACTTGCCTGAGTTTGCGCCGAAGAGCGAATTTCCGCAGGAAGTGACGCTCCGCCAGCTGATGGGGCACCGGGCGGGCATCGTTCGCGAGTCGCCCGTCGGGCATTACTTTGACGGCAGTGAGCCAGCGTTGGCGGCGACCGTCGCGAGCCTGAATAGCACTGCTTTGGTCCACGCCCCGGGCAGCCAGTTCAAGTACAGCAACCCCGGCATTGGCGTGGTGGGTGAAGTCGTGGCGCGCGTGACCAAGCAGTCGTTCGAGCAGGCCGTGCGCGACTTGGTGCTACAGCCGCTCGGCTTGCGCGACAGTGATTTCGCGCCGCGGCCCGACTTGCTGGCTCGCCAAGCGCACGGTGTCATGTGGACTCATGACGGGCGCGCGATCCCGACGCCGAACTTCGCCTTTGGCTATGCCCCGGCCGCCAACCTGCGCAGCACGGTCGGCGACCTCGTGGCGTTCGCCCGCAGTTGGTTCCAAGACAGCCCGGCCCGCGTGCTTGCCGCCGACACCCAAGCAGCAATGTGGCAGTTGCCGGCTGGCGAGGAACGTGGTTGCGGCCTGGGGTTCTTCGTCAACCGCTTGGGAGGCCATCGCATGGTTGGCCACGACGGCGCCGTCTATGGCTTCGCCTCGGCACTGCGCGCGCTGCCAGACCTCGGGCTCGCCGTCGCCGTGGTGTGCACCAAGGACTTCGCCAACGAAGTCGCCGCCGCGATCGCGGAACGGGCGCTGCACACCGCCTTGCTGACGAGCGCTGGGAAATCTGCGCCGCCGGCGGCTTTTCCGCTGCCGGTGGGGGTCTTGCGGGCGCGAGCCCTCGCTGGTCACTGGCGGTGTGGCGACAACTGGGTCGAGCTCTATGAACGTGGCGGCGAACTGCACTATGTGCCCAACATCGGCGTGCGGACTCGGCTGCGCCTGGCCGCGGACGGCAGCTTCGTCAGTGACGATGCGCTGTCGCTCGGCGGCCGCCGCTTGACCGAACGCTTCGACAGAACCTTGCACGATGGTCAGGAGGCATATGTGCGCGATGATGCATTGCCCGCGGCAGCACCCTCGACGTTAGGGGCCCTGCTCGGCGAGTACGGCTGGGACCACAACGTCCTGGTCGTCTATGAGGATCGTGGCCAACTGGCGGTGTTGATCGAGTGGGTGGTGCGCGATCTGCCCGAACGGGTAGGGCCAGACCACTATCGGTTCCCGCCCGGCATGTACTCCGGCGACAACCTGCGGTTTGAACGCGACGCCACGGGGCAGGTGGTGGCGGCGGTGGTGGGGGGCGCGCGCTTTCCGCGCCGCGCCGACGCCGTCGCGGGTGGGTTCCGTATCTCGCCTCGGCGGCCGGTGCCAGAGTTGGTGCACGAAGCAGCAGCCGCAGAACCGCCACCACAACCAGCAGGGTTGCTGGCCGCGGACTTGGTCGACTTGCTCGCCCTCGAACCGACCTTGCGCACCGACTTGAAGTACGCCACCGCCGACAACTTCCTGGGCACGCCGGTCTACGCCGCGAACGCCCGCGCCAAGCTGCAGCGCCCCGCCGCCGAGGCTTTGGTGCGCGTCCAGCGGACGCTGTCGGCACAGGGCCTTGGCCTTTGCATCTTCGATGCCTACCGACCATGGTCCGTGACCAAGGTGTTTTGGGACGCAACCCCGGATGACCTTCGTCACTTCGTCGCCGACCCGAGCCGCGGTTCGCGGCACAACCGCGGTTGTGCGGTCGACCTTACCCTCCTCGAACTGGCCACCGGCCAGCCCGTCGAGATGCCGAGCGGCTTCGATGAGTTCACGCCGCGTGCCTATCCGGACTACCCCGGCGGCACCACGCGCCAACGCCACTACCGAGAATTGCTCCGGCGCGCGATGGAGGCGGAGGGGTTTGCTGTCTACGAACACGAGTGGTGGCACTTCGACTTTGGCGATTGGCGGCTCTATCCGGTGGGCAACCAACCGTTGTGAGGTGGGCGTTGGCGTCGGCCTGCGGTGGCATGGCGACGTTCGATCGTTGCCGCGGGCAATCCCTGCTGCCGCCTGCGTGCTAGCATTGTGCGCCGATGCCACTCTGGTCCCGCCGTTGTTTCCATGCTCTGCGCTGCGTCGCCGCCGCCGTCGGCCTCACCATGCTGTTGCAGGTTGGCAGGGCTCAGGTTGGCGGTGTTGTGGGGCCGATCGAATGCGACCCGCAAGCGGTGCACACCGACCGCCTCTGCGTGAAGTTGGTCGAGGGCTCGGGCGCGCAGTGGCGGGACGGCAAGCTGGTCTCGCGCACCGGCATGGATCTCACGAGTGTCGCGGCGATCTTTGCGCAGGCGATGCTGCGACCGCTGGTCTATTCGGTGTCCTGGGAGGAACTCGATGCCTGGCACCGTCACGCTTGCGCGGTGTTGCCGTCGCACAATCGGCCCGGCCACTTGGGGCTGTGGTTCCACCTGACCGGAGCGACGGCGGCGAGCACGGCGAACCTGCGGGACCAACTGCTCAGCAATGCTCTGATCGCTCACGTTCATCACGAGCCACGCTATGTACCGGCCAGCGCGGCAGTGCCGCCTGGGGGCGACATTCCGCCGACGACCCCGTTGTTCACGAGTCTGCAGCTGACCCACAACCTATCGCCGCAAGGGCACGGTGTGCGCCGCAGCTCCGGGGTGTTTGGTGCCCGTGGGCAGGACATCAAGTTCGTGATGCTCGAACAGAGCTTCGTGCTCGGCCACGAAGACGTCTGCCAACTCGTCGCCAGCAACTTCATCGGCACGGTGCCCGCACTCGACATGCAGTATGCACAGCATGGGTTGGCCGGAGCGGCGATGGTGTGCGGCGATCGCAATGCCTACGGCTTCACCGGCATTGCCGATGAGGTGACCGCGCGCTTCCTTGGACTCACGCAGGCTGGTGGTTTCGAGAACGGGCTGGCCATCGCGGTTAGCCAGACGCAGCCGGCCGACCTGATCATGGTGGTCATCATCATCCAGGTGCCGTCGCTGGGGCTCGGCACCTGGGTGCCGGTCGAGTACTTCCAGTCGTCCTTCGATGCGACGCTCACCGCGACAGCACTCGGTCGTCAGGTGGTTGTTCCAGGCGGCAACGGCAATCTGAGCTTGGATGACCCAGCCCTCTTGAACCGGTTTGACCGCAACTTCCGCGATTCCGGGGCGGTCATGGTCGCGGCGTCGGCCGCTGGCGCCTTGCAACGGGCGTCGTTCAGCAATTGGGGGTCGCGCATCGACGCCCACAGTTGGGGCGACCAGGTGGCGTCGTGTGGCTATGGCACGACCTTCTTCCCCAACTTCGACATCCTGCAGTCCTACAGCGCGGGCGTCGCCGGAACGTCGGCGTCGACGCCGCAGCTCGCGGGTCTGGTCGCTTCGATCCAAGGCGCCGCCAAGAAGCAACTGGGCCAAGCCCTGACCAACCAACAACTGCTGGCCGCGCTGCATACGTATGGCCCGACGACCCCGGACATCATTGGGCGGCGACCGGACCTAGTGGCGATGTTCGAGGGCCTAGGGATCATTGATGGGCTGATGGTCGACACCCCTGACCTCGCCTTGACGGCGACCATGACGGTCACCATGGCCGGCGCACCAGGCTCCCTCGCCGCCTTGTTCGCCAGCTTCGCCGCGGGCGACTTCGACCTGGGTTTCAATCGGCACGTGCATCTGGACCTGCTGTCCCTGGTTTCGCTGGGCGCGTTCGTGCTGCCGACGGGCACGGCGAGCTGGTCGTTGGCCGTGCCTAACAACGCGTCCTTGCATGGGGCGGACCTCTACTTTCAGGCGGTGCGGCTGACTGGGGCTAGCCCGCTGCACGTCACCAACAGCTGCCAAGTGACGATTCTGTGAGCGCTGCGGTCGGGGCCCGATCGGGTGGCCGTCGAGTTTCGCGCCAGAAGCATCAGGGGTCGTGCCGAAGAGGGACGCAGAAGGACGTCCGTTTTTCAGGAGCCTCCAGCGATGCCCGTGCCTACTCTCTCTCCACAAAATTCGACCCCGACTTCGACCGCTGTCGCTGCTGCTGCGATGACCAACGAGACCGTACCCAAGACCGCGAAGCTCACACTCGGTGACCAAGAGATCGACCTGCCGGTGATGGTGGGCAGCGAGGGCGAGGTCGCGATTGACATTCGTCAATTGCGCGCCAAGACCGGCGCGATCACCTTCGATCCTGGCCTTGGCAACACCGGCGCGTGCTTGTCGAAGATCACGTTCCTTGATGGCGAGCAAGGCATTCTCCGTTACGCCGGCTACCCGATCGAAGAGCTGGCGCAGAAGAGCCACTTCGTCGAAGTGATGTGGCTGCTGCTGCACCAAGAGCTGCCGAGTGCGCCGCAGTTGTCGCAGTTCACGCACGAAGTCACGCACCACACGATGTTGCACGAAGACCTCAAGGAGCTCTTTCAGAGCCTCCCGAAGGTTGGCCACCCGATGGCGGTGTGTGCGGCGGCGGTCGGCGCGCTGTCGACGTTCTATCGCAAGGAAGGGCCGCACACGCGCGAGCAGAACTGGATCGACGCGATCCGGTTGCTGGCCAAGATGCCGACGATCGCTGCCTATTCGTACAAGCACAGCATCGGGCAACCGTTCATGTATCCGCGCAACGACTTGTCGTACGCGGGCAACATCCTGCACATGCTGTTCGCGAATCCTTGCGAACGCTACGAAGTGAATCCGATCACGGCGCGCGCGCTCGACTTGCTGTTGATCCTGCACGCTGACCACGAGCAGAACTGTTCGACCAGCACCGTACGCACGGTCGGCAGCTCCGGCGCCAACCTGTTCGCATCGGTGTCGGCCGGCATCTCCGCACTGTGGGGACCGCTGCACGGCGGCGCCAACCAAGCGGTGATCGAGATGCTGATGTCGATCCGTGACGGCAAGCGCACCGCTCGCGAGTTCATGGAGCTCGCCAAGAAGAAGGACAGCGGCGTGCGGCTGATGGGTTTCGGCCATCGCGTCTACAAGAACTACGACCCGCGGGCCCTGATCCTGAAGCAGGCGTGCTACGACGTGCTCGGGCAGCTCGGTCGCAAGGACCCGCTGCTCGACATCGCCCTCGAGCTCGAGCAAATCGCGCTGTCCGACGCCTACTTCATCGATCGCAAGCTCTACCCCAACGTCGATTTCTACTCGGGCATTATCTACAAGGCGCTCGGCATCCCGGTCGACATGTTCACGGTGTTCTTCGCGATCGGTCGCATGCCGGGCTGGGTCGCGCAGTGGCTTGAGTACCAGGCCGATCCGGAAGCGCGCATCACACGGCCGCGCCAGATTTACATGGGACCGACGCCGCGCTCGTACAAGCAGGTCGCGGAGCGGTAGACGTCGCCGCCCTGGCCGTTGGAGCGTTACTCGATGCGTTACTCGATGCGCTACTCGATGCGCAATCGGTAGCCGACGTTCTGTTCGGTGACCAGCCACTCAGGCCTGGCTGGATTCTGTTCGAGCTTGCGTCGCAGCGACGACATGTAGACGCGCAGGTAGTGGGATTCTTCGAGGTGCGTCTCGCCCCAAACCTCGCGCAGCAGCTGGCGTCGCGTCACGACCTTGCCGGCGTGGCGCACCAACGTGTGCAGCAGCCGGTACTCAAGCGGCGTCAGCTTGATCAACTGTCCGCGCACGAAGACCTCGTACCGATCGCGATCGACGCGCAGGTCGCCGCTGACGAAGATGCCTTGCTCCGGCTCGGTGCCGATGCGGTTGGTTTGGCGAAGGGCTGCGCGCAGGCGCGCCAGTAGTTCGCTGGTCCCGAACGGTTTGGTCAGGTAGTCGTTGGCCCCCGAATCAAGGGCCTGCACCTTGTCGCCTTCTTGATGGCGAGCCGAGACGACCACGATGGGGCCACTGAACCACTTGCGCAGCTTGTTGACGATGGCGACGCCGTCGAGATCGGGCAGGCCAAGGTCGAGAATGATCAAGTCCGGTCGCCGACTCTCGGCGATCGCCAGCGCCTCCGTGCCGGTGGTCGCTTCGGTGACGCTGTAGCCGTTGACGCTGAGTGTGACGCGTAGAAAGCGACGCATCTGTTCGTCGTCTTCGACCACGAGCACTTGAAAGCCACCCGGAGGGGCTCCGCCGACGTCCTTCACAGCGCACCTCCGAGGTTCGGCGCCGTCTGGTCGGCCGCCTGCCCTTCCCCAATCGGCAGGTCGACTTGGAACAGGGCACCGCCACCGACTCGGTCCTCGACCCAGATGCAGCCACCGTGCAGTTGCGCGATGGCCTTGCAGATCGCCAGGCCCAGGCCGCCGCCACTGGTGCGGCTGGCACCGCCAACCCGATAGAACTTCTCGAACACACGTTCGTGCTGACCGCTCGGAATGCCGGGTCCACGGTCGGCGACTTGCATGCGGATGCGATCGCCGCATTGCTGCACCGCGACTTCGATCGGGCTGCGAGCGGGCGCATAGCGGGCGGCGTTCTCGATCAGGTTGACCAGCAGTTGCTCGATCAGCAGCGCGTCGATCGCAACCATGGGCAAGTGCGGCGAGACATCGGTGTCGACGCGCCGGCCTTCGAGTGCCTTCTCGACGCGCGTCATGGCGCCGCCAACGACTTCGTCCATCGGGTGCAGTTCGCGTCGGATCTCCAAGCTGCCGGACTCGAGCTTGGTCAGGTCGAGCAAGTTGCGAATCTGGCGTTCGAGGAACTCCGCGTCCTCGCGGATCGACTGCATCAAGTCGATGCGGGTCGCCTCGTCGATGCGGTGCGCACTGTCGAGCAGGGTCGTGATGGCACCAGTGATCGAAGCAAGCGGGGTCCGGAAGTCGTGGCTCATCGAACTCAGCATGACGTTGCGCAGGCGTTCGACATCGGCGCGCTGCTGCGTGGATCGAGCTTCGTCACCGAGGGTCATGCGATGCAACACGATGGCCGCATTGTTGGCGAGCGCTTCGAGTAACCGGATGTTCGCGGCCGAGGCCAAGTGTTGGCGGTCGATGCCTTGGCAGTGCAGCACCCCGACCGTCTCGTTGGCGACGACCATGGGCAGAAAGATCGAGTTCTCGGTGTCGAACGTGGCGCGCTCACGCACCGCGATTTGGATGCGTCGGCGCTCCTCGGCGGTGAGCACGAACGGTTGCTCGGTTCGCGGACACGGCAGCAGGCCAGCGGGCGTGTACTCGAGCAGTTGGCAGCTGCAGCCGAAGATGCCCTTGAGATGCTCGCGGACCACGTCGGCGACGAACTCGCGACTCTCGGCGGCAGCTAGCCCGCGCGAGATCAAATACAGCGCCTGGCTGCGCTTCTCGCGACGGTTGGTGCTGATGGCCTCAAAACGCAAGGCGGACGTCAGCGACGAGACGACCAGTCCGACAAACAGCATGACCAAGAAAGTCGGCAGGAAGCGCAGGTCGGATTGCGCATCGGAGTAGTACTGCGGCACAAAGAACGACACGAAGCTGGCCACCCCGAACACCGTCGCCACGATCGAGGGACCGCGGCCGAGTTTCGCCGCGACCAGCACGACGGCCAGCAGGTAGACCATGACCACGTTGGCTAGGTCGACCAACGGGAAGAGGTGCGCGATGCCGGTGGCGGCCGCAACCCATAGCAGCGAATGCAGGTAAGGGCGAGACGGGCTCTTGTGGGTGGGGGCCAACAGATCCCCAAGTCGCGACGAACGACGCCGCGCCTGGCCGTCCGGGACCTCTGGCGGAAGCGAAGCAAGCTGGCTCACGCGGACAGCATGGGCAGCGACTCGTTCTCTCGCAATCGACGGGATGTTTATCGCGTCAAGGCAGCATCAAGGTTGGTGGCGATTGGATCATGGCCGTGTAAGAATCGATCACAGCACCGAACCGATGCGCTGCAACCACCGTTCGACCGCTTGCTTAGGACAACCCAACGAACACGCGAGGTACCGTGACAAGCAACGCAACTAAGGTAGAAGCCATGACCCCTCTGATTCCGCCGACGAACGCAACCACTGCGTCGACGGGAGGCTAGTACGTCCCATGAGCGAACAAACTGACTCTCCGAAGATCGGCAAGGCGCTCGCGACCCAGTCCCCCTGGGTGATGATCGCCGTGCTGCTTCACGTCGTGGTCATCGCGATCGCGAGCATCATGTATTACGCGCACGAGGCGCAATTTGACGACTCGACGCCGGGCGAGATTCGCGTCTCGGCTCCCAGCCAGCAGCTGGAGGAAATCGAGCCCCCGGCCATCGTCGACCGCGAGGAAGTGCCCAAGCTCAAGGACCAGGACATCGTCCCGAGCGACATGACGGAGCTGAATCCGGATGCCGTCGACGACCCGGAGCAAGGCGATCCGACCGACCCGAACGCGACCAGCGACCTGACCAACCTGCCAAGCGGTGACACCACCGGTGGCTCCGCGATTGGCGTCAACGGTCCTGGCCATCACGGCATTGCGCCGTCGGCCGTAGGTGGACGTCGCCCAGGCGGCGGCAAGTACGGCAGCCGCTTCGGACGTGGCAACGGTCCAGGTGGTGCCGGTGGCCGCGTCAACGAGGCGATCACCGCGGGCCTTGAGTGGCTGCGCAAGCACCAGGATGAAGACGGTCGCTGGGATGCGGCTGGCTTCATGAAGCACGACAAGGAAGGCGACCCATGCACGGGCCCTGGTCTTGCCGTGCACGATGTTGGCATTACCGGCTTGGCGCTGCTTGCCTTCCTTGGCGAAGGCAACACCCTCAAGCTCGGCACCTATCGCCAGCAGGTTCGCAAGGGCGTCAAGTGGTTGCTCGAACAGCAGGGGGAGAACGGCTTGATTGGGACGACGGCGTCGCAAGCATTTGCCTACTCCCACGCGATTGCGACGGTTGCCTTGTGCGAAGCGTACGGCCTCTCCGAGCACCGTCCTTACAAGGTGCACGCCCAAAACGCCGTCAACTACATCGCCAACGCCCGCAACCCCTACGGCGTCTGGCGCTACCAGCCGCGCGAACCCGATGGTGACACGTCGATCACCGGCTGGATGGTGCAGGCCCTACTGTCTGCCCAGGCGTTTGATCTCGCGGTCGATGAGTCGGCGTTGAAGACCGCGATGGTCTTCTTCGAAGGCGTCACCGATCCGGGCACCGGCGCAGCGGGTTACACCAAGGCTGGCCAAGGCAGCTCGCGCCCGGTGGGCATGCAAGATCGCTTCCCAGCCAACAAGACCGAGTCGCTCACGGGCGTCGTGCTGTTGTGTCGCTACCTGATGCATCAGGAGCCCAAAGAAGTGCCGATCATGATGAAGTCGGCTGACACCATCCTGAGCAAGCCACCCGTGTGGAATGAGAAGGATGGGTCGATCGATATGTATTACTGGTACTATGCAAGCTACGCGATGTACCAGATCGGCGGCAAGCACTGGGACACGTGGTCCAAGAAGCTGACCGCCGCGGCGTTGAAGACGCAGAAGACAACCGGCAACGACAAGGGTTCTTGGGATCCGGTTGACGCCTGGGGCGAAGAGGGTGGGCGTGTGTATGCCACCGCCACCATGATCCTGTGCCTCGAAGCCTACTTCCGTTACGGCAAGGTGTCCTTTGGTCGCTGATCGTATGACGATTCGATCCGTTGTTGGTGCCGTTGCGCTGTTGGCGCTGACGGCACCGGCCCAGTCGCCCGCCATTCTTGGTCCGTCGAACGCCGCCTTTGTCGAAGGACTGTGGCGCGTCAACTACATCCAAGAGGCGCTGCGCGTCGCTGAGCTCGTAGCCGCATCAACCCTGCCTGACAGTGAGAAGAAGGCAGTCGAATTGATTCATACGAGATTGCAGATCGCTCTGAAGACGCAGAGTGGAGACGCCGTCGGACGTCGCGACCTTGTGCTCAAGGGGCTTGAGGACAAAGCCACACAACTGAAGGCGGCCGACCTGAAGAGCGAGGCGGCGAGCATCCTCGTCGGTGAGTGGATTGATCAATTCCGCCTGCTTGCCGATGCCATGGTCGAAGCCTTGGCGCAGGAACAGGATCCCGAAAAGGTCGCGGGCTTGCGCAAGGACGCCGAGACCGTTTTCAAGGCTGCGGTCACCGACTTGGAGCAGCGCAAAGCCGAGTGCGAGAAGATCCGCAGCGATGAAGTGCCGGGCTCCGAGATTCCTTTGCTGGTCGCCTTCTACGGCCTTGGCCGACTGCACTACTACCACTCGCTGATTCACCCAGCGGATTCGCTGCACGCCAAACATCACGTCGAAGTCTCGCTGGATACCCTCGAAGAGTTCGACCTCGATTTCAGCGACTCGCTGGCGGCTTTTGAAGCTAAGTTGACGCAGGCTCTTTGCCACCAACGACTGGGCAACATCGAGGGCGCCTTGGCTGCCTGCGATGAGGGCATCGCGTTGCGTGAGCGCTTCGATCGCAACAAAGACGGTGTCTACCCAGTGGACAAGGATGCGGCCGACGTGATCGCCGCGGCGTCCCTGCAAAAGTCGCTGTTCCTGCAGGACCAAAAGGATTGGGCCAAAGTGGTGGTGGTCGCGAAGGACTTCTTCGCGACGATCCCGCAGCCGCTCGAGGCCGCCCAAGGCCCGGCGTTGCTCGCGGCCATGGCCAATGCCCACGTGCAGCTTGGTGAGAACGAAGTCGCCACCAAGGAAGCGCAGCAGCTCGTGGATATGGGGGGGCAATGGGGCCGCAAGGGTCAGGAGTTGCTAGGGCTCCTGCTTTCTAACAGTGGTCCGTCAGGATCAGGAGTCGACCCGAGCAAACTCTTGCGCAGTGCCGAGACGCTGGCCCTGCAGGGTGACTACGACCAAGCCTTGCGCCTGTGTCGGACCGTGCAACTGAATGCGGCCGCCGCCGACGACAAGCTCGTCATCGAATCGATCCTGATCACCGGCGCCATCTTCGCAACGCGCGAATGGTACCACGAAGCGAGTGTGGCGTTCGATGATCTGGTCCGGCGTTTCCCCAAGTCTGAACAGGCACCGGACGCGTTGTGGCGCTCCGTGCAGTGCTTCGTCAAGTTGGACGAGTCGCCGCAGATGCCGATGTTCAAGCGTCTCATCGACGAGCGCAGCAAACAGTTGGTTCGCGACTATCCGAATGACGTGCGCGTGGGTTCGTTGCAATTGCTCGATGGCGAACGCATGGAGCGGGCGCAGAACTATCTCGCCGCGGTCAAGGTCTACGAGAGCATTCAGTCCAACTCGAGTGTGTACCTCGAAGCGCGTGAACGGGCTGCGACTTGCAACCTGCGCCACGGCCGCAGCCTGGCGAACGGTGGTCAAACCAAGGAAGCGGAGGTGTTCACCACCAAGGCTCTCAGCGGGTTTGAATCGTTGCTGCGTGACATTGACAACACTCGCCCGCAGACGGTCGACAAAGCGGGCCTGGCCAGGCTTGACCTGTCAGAGTTCAAGACGAGAGTCGCTCTTGCTAACCTGTTCCTGACTGGGCAACCAAAGCGCCCCGCGGACGCCGAAACCGTACTGGCCAAACTCAACCTCGCCGACGGGGACCCACAAGCGCCAGTCGTGTGGGCGTTGAAGATCCGCACCCGACTCGTGCAAGGTGCGATCGACGAAGCCGCGTCCGCGATGGAGGCGGCGCTTGAGAAGGCCCCGACATCGAAGCAGTTGCTGTCGACCTGTCGCTCGCTCGCCACCGAGCTCGACAACATGGCCGTGGAGCGCAACAAGTTGAAGGAACGGCAAGCCGCAGCCGCCATCTGGCGCCGCGCGACCACGTTCTACTTGAAGAGTGCGGGCACCGAGGGAGCCACCAGCGCCGAGGTCTTGCAGATTGCGGATCGTCTGCGGGTCATCGGCATGATCAACAACAACCTCGATGAGAAGATCGAGTCATGGGTCGAAGTGCCGCAGTTCAAAGCTGGCAATAGCGAGGCGTGGGTGGGGGCTGTGCATATCTACCGGCGCCTGAGCGAAGCCAACGAACTTCCCTATAAGGGCCAGATCGGTTATGCGCGGCTGCTCGGGTTCCAAGGCAATTGGAACGACTGTGAGAACGAGCTCGCCAAGGTCTTCGCGAAGGAACGCGTTCTGGGGGCCAATCGTCGACTCGATCCCACGGTGTTGTCGAAGAAGCCTGACTTGTTGACGGCGTACCTAGAATGGGGTTACGCGCTGTTGGCCGCTACCACCGGGGATGCGAAAGCGCGCCGCGCCAGTGCAACCGACATTTTCGATCGTCTGTTCATGGGCGTGCCTGAAGACTCGCGCCATTGGTGGCACGCCCGGTTCGGCCAGATCCAGAGCCTGTTCGATCGCGGCCAATACGAGCCAGCGAATATCTCCCTGAACTCGTTAGAGCGGCGCAACCCAGACTTCGATGGGGACCGGTTCGGCCTGAAGGTTCGGTTCCGTACCCTCCGGCTCGCCATTAATGACAAGCTCCCAAAATGAGTGGGGTATGCGTACCGGCTACAGACGCCGGTTACAGGCAAGTGGTTACAGATCGTGGGTTCTGACCCTGGTTACTCGAAAGCTACCGACGCAAGTCCACCGATTTACCGCCCGATGTCCATGAAGCACTCGATTCTGCCCGCCTTCTTGTTGAGCCTGGCGCCAGCCCTGTTGGCCCAAGCGGACACCGTCATTCTGCGCAATGGCACCGTGGAGACGGGCCGGATTGAATCAGAGGACTACGACGTGCTGCGCTTCAAGATCAAGAAGGGCAAGGATGACCTGCCTGCTACCAGCCTGCAGTGGGCTGACATTGCCGAGATCAAGTACGGTGTCGTCGAGTTCCAACAAGCGATCGCTCAATTGAACTCTGGGAACCGCGGGGCAGCATTGCCTCGACTGCAAGCTTTGCTGGCGCAGACTTCGTTGCGCAAAGAGTTGAAGCCGGCGGTTGCGTTCCAGTTCGGCTGCGGCCAACTGCGATCGGGCCAGCTTCCCGAGGCGGCGGCGACGCTGCTGGAGCTGGTCAAGTCGAGCCCGAAGTCCCGCTATGTGATCCCCGCCACCCGCGCCTTGGTTGAGGTGTATCTGGCGACCGCGGACTTGACCGGTGGAACCACCGCGATCGATGCCGCCACCGCGGCGGCAAAAGAAGCTGGCGCCAACCCCAACCAGCTGTTGGCATTTGACTACTTCCGCGGGCTCTTGCACGAGGCCAAGAAGGACTTCGTCAACGCCAAGGTTTGCTTCCAAACAGCGAGCCGCGCCGAGCAAGGTGCCGCCGCCATTGGTGAGTTGGCGACGCTCGCTCTGGCCCGTGTCAACGATGCGGACGGCAAGGCCGAAGACGCCCGCACCGCCTACCGCGGCATCATCGACCGCGCTCGCGGCAACGAAGTGCTCGCCGGCGCCTGGTCAGGCTTGGCCAAGCGTGCGTTGCTTGACGGCGTCACCGCCCGCAATGCCGAGAAGGTGACCGACGCGCTGTTTATGTATCTGCGCGGTGTGGTCGCCTACGCCCCCGCACCTGGTGAAGGCACAACGGAATACGAGCGGGCCCTCGCTGGCGCCGCCGAGGCCTTCAAGCACCTCGCCGATCTCGAAACTGACGAAACCCTTAAGAAGCAGCACGCGAATCGTTCGCGCCAACGTCTGGATCAGCTTCGCAAGGAGTTTCCGCACTCGGCCCACTTGCCAAAGTAATTGGCCGAAGTGATTGCCTGCTATTCTCCCTAACGACCCCTCTCCTACCAACGCACGCAAGGACCGTAGCTCTCATGCATCCCACCGTCCGTAATCTCATCTTCGTGTTCGGGGCCTTGGCCTTGACGACCGGAACCGTGTTCGCCCAGGAAGCCGCCGTTGATCCCCACGGTGGCGGCAAGTCCTGGCTTGAGCTGTTCGAAGCGGCCGGCACGGTTGGTTGGTTGCTCTTGTTTGTTTCGATCGGCGGCACCGCGCTGGTGATCGAACACTGCACCAGCATCCGTCGCGACAAGATTGCCCCCCCCGATCTCGTCGACGAGCTGGAAGCCTTGATCGAAGGCGAGAACTACAAGGAAGCCATCGCCGTTTGCGAAGATGACAAGGGCTACCTCTCCAACATCATCGGCAACGCGCTGCGTATGCGGCATGCTGGCTACGAAGAGATGATCGGCGTGCTCGAGCAATCAGCCGCGGAAGAGACCTTCAAGCTGCAAGCGAAGATCAGCTATCTGTCGCTGCTTGGCAACGTCGCCCCGCTGCTTGGCCTGCTCGGCACCGTGACGGGCATGATCGCGTCCTTCCAAGTCATCGAAAAGCTGAAGGCGCCGACCCCGAAGGACTTGGCGGTCGGTGTGTACGAGTCGCTCGTGAACACCACCCTCGGCCTCTTCATCGCGATTATCTTCTTGACCTCGTACTTCGTGTTCAAGAACAAGGTCACGTCGATGACGCTGTCGGTGAACCTGCAAGGCGTCGAGATGCTGAAGAGCCTCGTCGGCAAGATGACTGGTCACAAGCAGCCCGCGGTTGGGTGAGGTCGCACCATGTCGCGCTTCAAATCCCAGGACGTCGAGGAGAGCGTTGCTTGCAACCTCATCCCGATGATCGACATCATGTTCCTTCTCTTGCTGTTCTTCATGCTCAGCGCCGACATGACGCAGCGAGTCACGGAAGACATGAAGCTGCCGCTGGCTGACAAGGCCATCGAGGACCCCAAAGAGAAGGAAGGCTACGAGACCTCGACGGTCAACCTGATCTGCGAGAACGACGTCTGGTTCGTCAAGATCGCCGGTCACGGGTACCCGGATTGGGGTCACCTGCGGGCCACGCTGGATGAGCTGGCAAGACTCTCACCGGATCCAGCCAACAAGGCGGGCGAGAACTTTTCGTCACGCGCGATCATGTTGCGGGCCGACTCCGATGCACCCTACAAAGAGGTGCAACGCGTCATCCAGCTATGCTCCACCGTCGGTCTCTACAAGATCGAAGTGGTGGCCATCAAACCAACCCCCGACAAAGTCTGATGCGCGGGTGACCGTGCAGTTTGACCGAACGAGGAATCGCCATGTCAGGTAGTCAAGACCCCAATGAGAACCCGGTAGGCATCAACGTCGTCCCCATGGTCGACGTGATCTTCTGCTTGTGTGTCTTCTTCATGTGCTCCATGAAGTTCAAGGAGCTCGAAGGCAAGTTCCAGTCGTGGTTGCCCAAGGACAAGGGGCAGACCACGCCCATGACCAAGGACACGCCGATCGAGGAGATCCGTGTTGCCCTGTTGTGGGACAAGGACAACAAGACGACGGTTCGGCTCTTCGGTAGAGCGATCATCCGCGACGACGCGCAACTGCAGGCGTTGATCAAGGACAGCTATGCCGACCGTGTGCGAAGCGGGCACCCGGAGACTCCTGTGATCATCGACGCCGCGGAGATGGTGCCGTGGCGCGAGGTCGTCAACGTTGTCAACTTGTCGAAGCGAGAAGGCGTCGACAAGATCGAGTTCGCCGCCGGCAAGAACTACGAGGCCGCGAAGAAGTGATGTGATGGTCAGTCGGCACGTGAGCCCCAAAAGTCGTTTCGCCCGATCCGCCACCGCCAGCTTATCTGGTCTTGGTGGTGGCGCGGGCAGGCAGGTGTACGGCTTGGGGCTCCTGCTGCTGGCGATGCTGTTCTTCATGCTGACGTTTCGCGGCAAGGCCCCGCCGGTGTTGGACCGCGTGTTTGCGGCCCAGTCAGCAACCGAACCGGCCATCGCCGAACGTCGGCAAGTCACAGCCGGCATGTTGGACGGGGCCTACCACGATCCTGCCGATCGGGCCCCGTTCACCCAAACTCCAGGCTACACCCGCTTGCTGCGCATGTTGACGGACCACGTGCGCCCAGGCGACATCGTCGCTGACCCGCCGCTGTTCGATCGCAACCTAGCGATGGTCTACCCCGAACTGCAACGCGGGGAGACAGTCAAGGTAAGGGGCATTGTCGCCGCCTACTGGGCTGAGATCCTCGACAACCCCGTGTTCGAACTGCACGACGTTTGGCGGGTGTTTCTTACCGACGGCGATGGCGAAGATGGCATCGTGATCGATGTCATGAACCGGCCACCTGCGTTCGAACAACAGCGTGACCTTGTGGAGGTGACCGGTGTTTTCTACCGCTTGGTCACCTATGAATCCGAGGGCGGCAAGGTCCGGGAGATTCCCTATCTCTTGGCGCGTTCGTTGGTCGTGGTGCCCGATGCACCGCGCGAGTCTCCCTTCAATTCCTCATCACTCGTCATCGTTCTCATCGGATTGAGCGCGATGGTGATTTGGGGAATCGTCCGCGTCATCAAGGCGCGCCCGCGTCCGCAAGGAATTCGCTGGCGCGCGCCTCACATCAACTGAATACCATTCGAGTCCGGAGCCTATTGGATGTCCGTTTCAAACCTAGTTTGTGAGACTTGTGGCGTCGAATTCGCGCCTTCGTCTGAGTTCATTTCGTCCCGAGTCCTGTGCCCAGCTTGCGCCGCGCAACGGCGCGCCTCGCTGCGTGCCTCCAAGGGACCAGCGACCCCGGGCACAGCCAGCACCCCGGCAGCCCGTTCAGCCAAGGCATCGGCCGAGGCAACACCTCGCCGCGTTGCCCGTTCGCCGGAGGAACACCACGACTTGAAGAAGAGCAAGGAGGCGGCGCAGCAGAAAATCGTCAAGATTGGCTGGGCTGTCGTCGGCGGCCTCGCCTTGATCACCGGCGCCGTGATGCTCTTCGCGAAGAGCACCCTGGCGACCCGCCAGGAGGGCATCGAGGCCGTTCAGAAGCAACTCACTGACTTCGTCGATGGCATTCTGAGTGTCGACCTGACCAACGAAGAGGCTCTGCAGCAGGCCAAGAAGCGCATTATCGATCCCGTTAACAAGAAGCTCTATCGGGGCACCCGCATCGAGGGTGACGTTGCAACCCACCTCACCAAGATCAACGGGGCCCTGGTCGCCATCGAGACCACGCGCAGCCTGAAGGATCAGTTGACTGGCATTGAGACCCAACTCGGCGCGAGTCCAAGCGTCGAGGTGCTGAGCAAGCTGTTCTCCGCGGTGTGTGCAGCCGAACTGGAGACCCAGGCGACCGAGGCTGGCGGTGCTCTCAAGTCCCGCTATGACGAGGCCGTCAAGTCGGTGATTCGCCAATTCGTGGAGAGACTGCGGGCCAATGCTACAGAGGCCTCCTCGGCGACGACCGGTGAAGGTCTCGCACCCTATGGGCTGCTGGAGGACACGCTGCGAACGGTTCTGGAAAAGGCGATGGCGATCAACGACATCGATACCCAGACCACGTACCGCCCTGGTTACCAAGCCGCGGTGAGTGAGATCAACAAGATCGGCGCCCGGTTGTTTGATGACGCCTACTTGGAGCGAGTGGTTTGGAAGGACCTGCTGGCGGACGCCGCGGCGTGGACTCCCGTTGCTTCGCCGTCGTTCTCGTTCAAGTTCGGCGGTGGCGTTCAATTGACCAACGGCACCGGGGACACCGCGTCGTCGGGCGGCCTGAGCTATACGCCCGGCAAGGGCTGGCGCGACTACGTGCTCGATCTCGAGGTGAAGCTCGATTCGGGCGGCCTTGTCTTCTACACACGCGTTGCAGACAAGATGGACAGCAAGGCCGCGCCAGCGTTCACAGTCGGCGCCAAGCCGGGCCAGAACGTGCTCGTGGAGCTCGGCAAGAGCTATGCGATGGTCGTCAAAGTGATCGGCAATGAGATCTCGGTGTGGGTCGATGGCAAGGCGACGTGGAGCGAGGACAGCATTGGGCTGAGCAAGTCGCGCAAGGGCGAGCCCGCGATCGCAGCCCTGGTCGGCACCAACGCCACCATCACGCGCCTTCGCGTCCGCCACCTGCGGTGAACGGGCCTGACTCGCGGCGAACGGATTTGACCAGCGGTGCTTGGTCTGAGTGAGAAGGTCTGCGGTGTTTTTGGCTTGCCTTGAGCTGACCGCCTCGTTGAGTTGACTGCCGCTCCGAGTTTTTTCGGAGCCCATCCCATGCAAACTGTCTATCTCCCGGTTGCCGGCGCAGCCGTGATGTGTCTTTCTCTGCTTCTGTTCAAGCGCCTGGGACGACACCCCGCTGGCGACCCGCGAGCCTTGTCGATCGCTAGGGCCATCGAGCGTGGCTCGATGGCGTTCTTGCGCCGCCAGTACATGGTGCTGTTGCCAGTGATCTTGGCGATTGCCGGTGTGCTGTTGGTGACTATCGACTGGCACAGCGCGGCGGCGTTCGTGTTCGGCGGCGCCTGCTCGATTGGGGCTGGCTACCTTGGCATGCGAGCGGCGACCCGCGCCAATGTGCGAACGGCAGAAGC
Organism: Planctomycetota bacterium; assembly: GCA_947444055.1. Lineage (GTDB taxonomy): Bacteria > Planctomycetota > UBA1135 > UBA1135 > UBA2386 > UBA2386. The sequence goes on along the minus strand of CANEYR010000001.1, from coordinate 8,238 downwards.
GGCGCGCATGTCCGGTCGTCGCGACGCCTTGATGGTGGCCTTCGAAGGTGGCTCGGTCATGGGCCTCGCAGTCGCTGGCCTTGGGCTGTTCGGTCTTGGGCTCGTAGCACTGTTGCTGGACACCTCCGCAGTCACCGACGAAGCCGGTCTGCGAATCTTCGGTGAAGTCGCCAGCAGCTATGCCATGGGTGCCAGTTCGATTGCCCTGTTCGCCCGCATTGGCGGCGGCATCTACACGAAGGCAGCGGACGTCGGTGCTGACCTTGTCGGTAAGGTTGAGGTAGGCATCCCCGAAGACGACCCCCGCAACCCAGCGACGATCGCTGACAATGTTGGCGACAACGTGGGCGACGTCGCCGGCATGGGTGCGGACATCTTCGAGAGCAACGTCGACGCCATTGTTGCAGCGATCGCGCTCGCGGCGACGAGTGCTGCCATCGATACCGCCTCGCGCGGCAACGCCGTGTTGCTGCCGCTGGTGTTGGCGGTCGCGGGGCTCGGTGCCTCAATCATCGGTTTGGCGGCAATGCGCTGGCTGTCAAATTGCGCACCCGCCTTCGCCCTGCGCGTCGTCTCCGTGCTCGGGGCCGCGCTCTTCATCGTGCTCGCGTGGTTTACGACGCGGTCGCTACCGATCGTGGCCGTGCCCTCGATGTCGCTGTTCCTGGCGATCGTTGCTGGCGTCGTTGGCGGTGTCGCCATCGGGTTGGTGACCGAGTACTACACCTCGTCAGCCCCGGTCCGTCGCATTGCACAGGCCTCGCTGACTGGCCCTGGAACAAACCTCATCGCCGGCCTCGCCGTCGGCAAACAGTCGGTCGCGCTGCCGATCGCCATCCTTTGTGTGTTGGCGTGGTACTGCCACGACTTGGCGGGCTTCTACGGCATCGCGCTTGGCGCCGTGGGCATGCTCGGCACCGTTGCCCTGACCATGGCGGTCGACGCCTATGGCCCGATCGCCGACAACGCCGGTGGCATTTCGGAGATGAGCCACTTTGGGCCTGAGGTGCGCAAGATCACCGACGAACTCGATGCGCTCGGCAACACCACCGCCGCCATCGGCAAGGGGTTTGCGATCGGCTCCGCGGTGCTGACCGCGCTCGCACTCTTCACGGCGTTCTCCAGTTCGGTTGGGTCTGGCGGCCGGCCGCTGAGTATGGACCTCGGCAACATGCGTGTGCTCATCGGCATCTTCGTCGGTGCCACGCTGCCGTTCATCGTGGCGGCGTCGACCATGAACGCCGTCGGCCGCGCGGCCGGCGCCGTCGTCGAAGAAGTGCGCCGTCAGTTCCGCGAGATCAAAGGCCTCTTGGAAGGCACCGCAGAAGCCGACAGTGATCGTTGTGTCGACATCACCACCCGCGCCGCCCTGCGCGAGATGTTGCTGCCTGGCATCGTCTCGGTGTCGGCGCCGGTTGCGGCGGGCCTGCTGCTCGGCGCGGAAGCGCTCGGCGGCCTCATCGTCGGCACCACGGTCTCCGGCGCCTTGATGGCACTGATGATGGCCAACGCTGGCGGCGCATGGGATAACGCCAAGAAGTACATCGAAGGCGGCGCCCACGGCGGCAAGGGTTCGCCCGCGCACAAAGCAGCGGTTGTCGGCGACACCGTTGGCGACCCCTACAAGGACACTTCGGGCCCGGCCCTCAGCATCCTGATCAAGGTCACCTGCGTCGTGGCGCTGGTTCTGGCTCCGCACCTGCGCTAGCCGCAGCCCCTTCGCGAGTCGAAGGTATGGCTAGTCAGGACGCTGGCTAGTCAGGACGCTGGCTAGTCAGTGATCCGGCTGGTCGGTGATCCGGCTAGTCGGTGGTCTGGCTCGGCGCTGGTCCGGTTCGGCGGGGCGCGGTCTGGGCGGGGCGCCGCAACCTACGCGGCGCGCCCCAGCCCTCAGCAGCAGCTCTCAGCAGCAGCTCTCAGCAACCAGCCCGGCGAGTTGGCTCGCTCAGCCCTTCTTCTTCTCGTCCTTCGGCTTCGCGCCCGCGTCCTTCGGATCGCCCTCGAGCTCGGCGTCCTTCTTGGCCTTGCGCTTGGCGATGTACTCGTCGAACTTCTCGCGCGTCGACCACAGGGCCTTCTCGTTGTTGACGCCCGACAGCCACTGCTGCACGGTCTGCGCGTTCCATTGCGCCTTGCGCGGATCCATCGGTTCGCCAACCTCGATCGCCACGTAGCCCGTGTTCACGCCCATGGTGATCGCGGTGAGCGAGTTGTTGATCTGCATGCCGAACATGCTCGAGTCTGGGTCCTTGTAGTCGATCTCCCGCAGGTGGTTGATCAGGAAGAGCAGGGCTGGGTAGCCCATCTTCTCCATCTCACGCAGAGCGCGGCCTGTCTTAGCGCCGCCGCCGCTGTCTTTGGCTTTCGCCATGAGTTCGGTCAGCTTGGTCTTCTCGGCATCGGTCACCGACACCGGCAGTTCCACGGCAGCGGTCGCCTTCTGCACGTCGAGCACCTGGTCGAGCGACTTGACCTGGATCTTCTTCCACCCCTCGACATCCTTCATGCGCAGCTTCTCACGCTCCGCATCGAGGATGTCGTTGGCCGGCGGCTTCGGATCCTGCTTCTTGGGCTCTTGCCAAGTCAGCGCGAACTCAGCGACGGGGGCGAACAGCGCGGCGGGCGATGTCGCCAACACCTGGGCTTGGACACAACAAATCAGCGCGAGCAGACGGGAGTCGAGTGCGTTCATGAGCTTTGTGGGGAAGGGCGCAAGCTTACACTGCTATCGGGCGGGCCGGAACTTGAGGGTGGAACTTACGAGATGCGGCAAGTACGACTTCTAAAGGTGGCGTCAAAACACAGCGCAAGGTTTGCCTGAGTTGGGAGCGACCATTAGGTAGAGAGACCTTGCCGATGTGCAGCAGTCCGAACGAGCACGATGCCCTTGCCGTGCACCTGGCCCTTGCCGTCGCGATTCCAACAGCGATCTGCTTGCTTGTCGGCCGACTTTCGCCGAGCGCGCCAGCGCCGGCTAAAACGCGCCCGTACGAGTGCGGCGTGTCCGAGCCACTGACGGCCGTAACCCGGCTGCCGGTACGGTTTGCGCTGGTGGGCATGCTGTTCTTGGTGTTCGACGTCGAAGCCTTGTTTTTCTATCCGTGGGCGGTCGTGCTCCGTGAGCTCGGTGGGCGGGGGCTCGTCATCATGGGCGGCTTCCTCGTCTTGCTGGCCGCCGGCTACATCTACGCGCGCTCGCGCCGGGCGCTGGAGTGGCGATGAAACTGCCGAACGAAATCGTCTCAGCCCAACCGGTTTCAGCCCAATCGGGTGGCATCGCAGAACCGGGGGGCATCAAAGACGGCGCCGCCGCCTGGGTGTTGTCGCGCGTCAAGGACTGGAGCCGTGAGAACTCGCTCTGGCCCGCGACCTTTGGCCTCGCCTGCTGCGCCATCGAGATGATGGCAACGGCGGCTGGGCGTTTTGACCTGGCCCGCTTTGGCAGTGAACTGTTTCGCGCCAGCCCGCGCCAAGCCGACCTGATGATCGTGTCGGGCCGGGTCGCCTTGAAGATGGCGCCGGTGTTGCGCGAGATCTACGACCAGATGCCGGAGCCCAAGTGGGTGATCGCGATGGGTGACTGCGCCTCCTGCGGCGGCATCTTCAACAACTACGCGATCGTGCAGGGCGTCGACCGCATCGTGCCGGTCGACATGTACATCCCCGGCTGCCCGCCGCGTCCCGAAGCCTTGATCGATGGCATCATCAAGCTGCAGCAGCGGATCGCAGCGGGGCATCGTCGATGACCGACGTGCGGGCGGAGTGGTGGGGGCAGTTGGCGGGTGTCGAGCGGCAACCAGGTCGCGACGGCATCGAGTCGTTGCGCATCGACGCCAACAACTGGCGCGAGCTCGCGACGGCCGCCCAGCAAGCTGGCTTTCTGCGGTTCCTTGACTTGACGGCTGTCGACGACCCGAGTCGGCCCGAACGCTTCGAAGTGTTGGTGCTGCTCTACTCGCCGAGCGAGCGCCGGTGGCTGCGGTTGCGCACCACCACCAGCGGCACCTTGGCGAGTCTCTGCCCGACGTTCGTCGCCGCCAACTGGTACGAACGCGAAGTGTTCGACCTATTCGGCGTGCACTTCGAAGGCCACCCCAACCTGACGCGCATCCTGCTGCCCGACGACTTCCCGACACACCCACTGCGTCGCGATCACCCGCTAGGTGACGAGCCGGTGGACTTCACTGTCACGCGCGAGGTCGACGCGCCGTGGTGACCATCGAGGAAGGGCCCCGCCGCGAGACGATGCGGATCAACCTCGGCCCGCAGCACCCGTCGACGCACGGCGTTTTGCGGCTCGAACTCGAACTCGACGGCGAACGCATCATGTCGTGTCGGCCGATCATCGGCTACCTGCACACCGGCATCGAGAAGTCGATGGAAGCGCGCAGCTGGCTGCACGCGATCGCGATGACCGATCGCCTCGACTACCTCAACCCACTCGGCAACAACTTGGCGTTCGCACTCGCCGTCGAGCGCCTGTTCGACTGCGTGATTCCGGAACGCGCGATCGTCGCCCGCGTGCTGCTGGCCGAACTGACGCGCATCAACAGCCACTTGGTCTGGATCGGCACCAACGCCATGGACCTCGGCGCCTTGTCGGTGTTCCTCTACACGTTCCGTGAACGCGAACTGGTGCTGGACCTGTTCGAGGAAATGTCGGGCGCGCGCATGATGACGTCGTTCATCCGGCCGGGTGGCCTCGCCGCCGACTTCCCGGATGGTTGGATGCAGCGCTGCAAGGGCGTGCTGGATGTGCTGCCCAAGTGCATCGACGAATACGAAGCGCTGCTCACCAAGAACCCGATGTTCCGCGCCCGCACGGTTGGCATCGGCCTGCTCAGCGCCGACGACGCCATGGCAGTCGGCGTCAGTGGACCGCTGCTGCGCGGCAGTGGCATCGCCCACGATCTGCGCAAGGTGCATCCGTATTGCGGCTACGAGCAGTACGACTTCAAGGTCTGCACGGCCACCGCTGGCGATTGCTACGCACGCTACGAAGTCCGCGTCGGCGAGTTGCGCGAGAGCATCCGCATTTGCCAGCAAGCGCTCACGCGCATGCCTGGTGGCCCCGTGCGCACCGCCGATCGCAAGGTGATGCCGCCGCCGCGGGCCGAGTTCCAGCGGTCGATGGAAGCGTTGATCCATCACTTCAAGCACTACACCGAAGGGCTGCGACCGCCAGTCGGCGAGGCCTATGTGCCGGTCGAGTCGCCGCGCGGCGAACTCGGTTTCTACGTGCGCAGCGACGGCACCGGTCGTCCCGTGCGCATTCATGAACGAGCGCCGTCGTTCGCCAACCTGCAAGCTCTGCCATCCATGACCAAGGGCATGCTGATCGCTGACCTCATCGCGATCATCTCTACCGTGGACCCCGTACTGGGTGAGGTCGACCGGTGACGGCTGTTCAGAAACCCGCCACGGCGGCGCCCGGCCACCACAAGCTGTCGGCCGCGTGCGAGGCGGCAATCCTCGCCGAGCGCGCGGTCTATCCGCACCCACGCACGGCGTTGTTGCCAGCGCTCAAGCTCGCGCAGGCCGAGATCGGTTGGCTGCCGCCACCCATCGTGGCGCGGGTCGCGGACTTGATCGGTGTCTCGCACCCGCAGGCGCAAGAGCTGACGACGTTCTATTCGATGCTGCACACCAAGCCCCACGGCGAGCGACTGGTGCAGGTGTGCGCGCAAGTGCCGTGTGGCTACATGGGCGGCGACCGCTTACTGGCGCAGCTCGAACAAAAGCTCGGCGTGAAAGCTGGCGACACCACCGCCAACACCACCGCCGACGGCAAGGTGACGCTCGAACGCACCGTCGAGTGCATGGGTGCTTGCCATCGTGCCCCGATGTGCCGCATCGGCGACAACTACGTCGAGAACGTGCGCACGGAGGCCGACGTCGACGCCCTGGTGTCGGCGCTGCGGCAAGGCCAGGTGCCGACGACGCCCGGCACGCTCAACCACGACTTCCATCCGCAGGCCGACTCCCAGCCGCAGGCCACGTTCCAGCCGCAGGGCACCGCACCGACGAAGCCCGCCACTGCGTATGAGCCGGTGCTGTTGCCGCGACAACCGCGCACCACCCAATGCTCGCTCGCCGAGTACCGCGCCGCCGGCGGCTACCTCGCCTTGCAGCAAGCGCTGACGACGATGCAGCCCGACCAGGTGACCGACGTCGTCAAGCAATCGAACCTGCGCGGCCGCGGTGGTGCGGCCTTCTCGACCGGGATGAAGTGGGGGTTCGTGCCGAAGGGCCCTGGCGCCAAGTATCTCGTCGTCAATGCCGACGAGTCAGAACCTGGCACCTTCAAGGATCGGGAGCTGATGGAAGTGGAGTCGCACATGCTGATCGAAGGCATGGCCATCGCGAGCTTCGCCATCGGCTGCACCGAAGCGTTCCTCTATCTGCGCGGTGAGTACGTCGAAGCCGGTGTGCGCATGCGCGCCGCCATCGCCGAAGCCAAGGCCCAAGGCCTGCTCGGCAAGGGCATGCTCGGCACCAAGGTCGAGCTTGAGATCCACGTCTTCCTCGGGGCCGGCGCCTACATCTGCGGCGAAGAGACCGCCCTGCTGGAGTCGCTCGAAGGCAAGCGGCCGATGCCGCGTTCGCGGCCACCCTTCCCGGCGATCGCTGGCCTCTATGGGCGGCCGACCGTCGTCAACAACGTCGAGACCATCGTCAACGTACCGCACATCGTGCGTCGCGGTGCGGAGTGGTTCAAAGCCCTCGGTCCCAACCAGAAAAGTGCTGGGCCGAAGATCTACTGCCTAGCTGGCGCCGTGAATCGGCCGGGCAACTACGAACTGCCGCTCGGCAGCGTCACCTTCCGCGAACTGATTGAGCAATTCGGCGGCGGCGTCAGCGGCGGTCGCAAGATCAAGGGTGTGCTGCCAGCAGGCATCTCCGCCCCGATCGTTCCTGCCGACAAACTCGACGCCAAGCTGGACTACGAAGGCGTGCAAGCGGCCGGCTCGATGCTGGGCTCGGCGTCGCTGATCGTCGTGCCCGACGACGTCGACATCGTGCGCGCCGCCACGCGCATGCTCGAGTTCTTCCGCCACGAATCGTGCGGCAAGTGCACGCCGTGCCGCGAAGGCGTGGCGTGGCTGCACAAGATCATGCTGCGCATCGAGGCCGGCAGTGGCCAAGCCGCCGACCTCGATCTGTTGTTGTCACTCTCTTCGCGCATCAGCGGCAAGGTGCTGTGCGCCCTCGGGGACTTCGCGACCAGTCCGGTCACCGCGACGATCCAGCATTTCAAGAGCGAGTTCCTCGCGGCTCTGCGTGACGGACGCGGAGCAGCCGACGATTGGAGTCGACGCCAGTGAGCAAGCCTGTCGAACTGACTGTGGACGGCAAGAAGATCACCGTGCCGAGCGGCACGCTGCTCGTCGAAGCCAGCAAGCAAGCTGGCGTCGAGATCCCGATCTTCTGCCATCACGAGAAGCTGAAGCCCGTCGGCGCCTGCCGCATGTGCTTGGTCGAAATCGAACGCATGCCGCGGCTGCAGACCGCCTGCACGACCCCCGTCGCGGCCGGTATGGTCGTCAACACGTGCTCGCCGGCGGTGAAGGAAGCGCGCCAAGGCGTCATCGAGCTGCTGCTCGCCAACCATCCGCTCGATTGCCCGATCTGCGACAAGGGCGGCGAGTGCCCGTTGCAAGACAACACCTTCGAGCACGGCTCCGGCCTTTCGCGCCTCGATGAACCCAAGCGAGCGAACAGCAAAGCGCTGCCGTTGTCCGAGCGCATCGTGCTCGATCGCGAACGCTGCATCCTGTGTTACCGCTGCACACGCTTCCACGACGAGATCACGGGCGATGGTGCGTTGGTGCCACTCGAACGCGGTGGCGAGAGTGAGATTGGTGTGCACGACGGCGAGACCTACGACTCACCATTCTCCGGCAACACCGTCGAGCTGTGCCCCGTCGGAGCGCTGACCTCGCGCCACTATCGCTTCCGGTCGCGGCCGTGGGACCTGCAGCAGACGTCATCGGTATGCAGCGGCTGTAGCGTGGGCTGCAACGTGCGCGTCGACTCCCGCGACGGCTCGGTGCTGCGCGTCGCTTCGCGCCTGAACCCAGCGATCGACGATGGTTGGCTCTGCGACACCGGCCGTTACGCAACCATGCCGGCACCGATCGGCGCGGAACATGCACCCGTCGGCAGCGCCCAGACCACGGCAGGCTCACCGCCCACGGCAGGGTCACCGCCCACGGCAGGGTCACCGCCCACGGCAGG